>JBDSKH010000020.1:0-21802 GCA_039917005.1 Pseudolysinimonas sp. | reverse complement strand
CGGCATCGTGACGCTCTGGATGGTGTTCGCCTTCGCCCTCGCGCTCGGCATCGCCGCCGCCTTCGACGCCCCCGCCCGTCAGGCGTTCGTGAGCGATCTCGTACCGACGACGCACCTCAGCAACGCGGTCGCGCTCAACTCGGCGTCGTTCAACGGCGCCCGGCTGGTGGGGCCGGCCGTCGCCGGGTTGCTCGTGGCCGGCATCGGCGCGGGGTGGGTGTTCCTGATCAACGCGATCACGTTCGGTGCGGTTCTGGCTGCGCTCGGGCTGCTCAAGGTGCGCGACTTCACGGCACGGCCACGGGCCTCGCGGGAGCCGGGGCAGCTGCTCGCGGGATTCCGCTACGTGCGGCAGCGCAGCGACATCGTGCTCGTGATGACGATGGTCGCGATCCTCGGCACGCTCGGGTTCAACTTCCCGATCTTCATCTCGGCGATGGCCCGCATCGAGTTCGGCGCGGGCGCGGGCGAGTTCGGCATCCTCTCGTCGGTCATCGCGATCGGGTCGGTGACCGGCGCCCTGCTCTCGGCCCGGCGCGAACGCCCGCGGCTGCGCACCGTCACCCTGGCGAGCGCCGGGTTCGGCACGAGCATGACGGCGGCCGCTCTCATGCCGAACACGGTGAGCTTCGGGATCGCGCTCGTGCTCGTCGGATTCAGCGGCCTGACCGTGATGACGACCGCCAACGGCTACGTGCAGACCACGACGGCGCCCGCCATGCGGGGACGCGTCATGGGACTCTACATCGCGGTGTTCATGGGCGGGACGCCGATCGGGGCTCCGCTCGTGGGATGGGTGGCCGACGGCTGGGGGCCGCGCTGGGCGCTGGGAATCGGCGCAGCATCCGGATTCCTCGCCGCCGGCATCGCGGCCGCGTATTGGATCCGCACGCGGGAGGTGCGCCTGCGCTGGACCGGCGCGGGCGGCTGGCCGGTCGCGGTGCGATACGGCCGGGACTCGGATGCCGACCGCGAGCTCGCGACCACCGAGATCGCGGTCGTCGAGGCGTCGACCCAGCGCTGACCCTTCGAGACGAAGCCGTTACGCCTCGCGCGTGATCTCCACCGTGACGAAGAGCTTCGATCCGTACGGGCCCGCGTACACGCCGCGCAGCGGGGCGACGTCGTTGTAGTCGCGCCCGCGCCCGACCGTGACATGGCGGTCGCCGATGTCGATCAGGTTCGTCGGGTCGAATCCGCGCCAGTCGCCGCAGAACCACTCGACCCACGCGTGCGATTCGCCGGCGATCGTGATGCCGATCGGTGCATCCGGCTGCGGGTGCAGGTAGCCGCTGACGTAGCGGGCCGGGATGCCGACCGACCGCAGCGCGCCGATCGCCAGGTGGGTGATGTCCTGGCAGACGCCCTTCTTGTGGTCCCACGCCTCGGCGGCCGTCGTGTGGACGCCCGTGACGCCCGACATGTACTCGATCCGCTCGCCGATCGCGTTGCAGATGGCGAGCGCAGCGGCACAGGGATCGTCCGCTCCGGTGATCACCTCGCGGGCGATCGCCACCACCTCCTCCGGCGGCCGTGTGCGCGGTGTCTGCTCGAGCTGCTCCACGAATTCGGTGGCCGTCTCGATCTCGTCGGCCAGCGCTGCCCAGCTGAGCTGATGGTCGGGATGCTCGCGCGCCCGCACCTCGACGAGGCTGGTCGCGCTGAGCGACAGCTCGCGGTGCGGGGTCAGGATCTCGAAGGACGAGACCCGCGTGCCCCAGTAGTCGACGTAGCTGTGGTTCGACGAGATGGGGAGGATCTCGATGTTCGAATACAGCACGAGCTGGCCGTCGGAGCTGACCGGCAGCATCCGGGCCTCGTTGTACGACGCCGTGACCTCGCCGTCGTAGTGGAAGCCGGTCACGTGCTTGATGCGCAGCCGGTTCACGAGCTGTCCCCCACCCAGCTCGCGACGTCGTTGGTGGGGAAGTAGCGCTGGCGGATCGCCTCGCTGGCGGCACTGGTCGCAGCCTGCACGTTGTCCATGTGCGTCGGCAGGTCGTCGATGATGTCGGCGATCGGCCGATACTCGAGCTCGCTGCGGATCTGACCGAGCAGGCGCTGAGCCTGATCGCTCACCCCCGAGCGGTCGGTGCGCGGCTCGATGTCGCGCATGCACTGCTCGGCGCGCGTGACCGAGAACAGGATGCTGCGCGGGAAGAGCCGGTCGAGCAGCAGGAACTCTGCGGCGTTTCGCGCGCTCGGCACGCCCCGGTAGGTGCGGAGGTAGGCCTCGTACGCCCCGACCGAGCGCAGGATGGTGGTCCAGGACGGCCCGGACGCCTCGGTCAGCGAGCGCGTCGCGAGCAATCGCGCGGTCATGTCCGCGCGCTCGATCGAGCGTCCCAGGGTGAAGAACCCCCACGCCTCGTCGCGGCTCGATGACGACTCGATGATGCCTACGGCGAGCGCGCTGCGTTCACGAACCCAGGCGAAGAACTCGTGCACCTTGTCTCCGGCGACCTTGCGCGGCATCCGGGCGCGGGTGGTGTTGAGCACCTCCCACAGTTCGGTGCTGACGACCTCGCGGGCACGCCGGGCGTTCTCGCGCGCGGCGTTGAGGGAGTAGGCGATGGATGCCGGCTGGTTGCGATCGACCGCGAGGATCGCGAGAACGTCGCTGCGTGCAACCTCCGCGTCGTCGGCGACCTCGGTTCCCATGACGCTGAGGAGGGAGCGGCACGCGAGGTTCTCCTCGATCCACGGGTCCTCGAGCAGCAGCTGCAGGTGCACGTCCAGGATGCGCGCGGTGCCGTCGCTGCGCTCGATGTAGCGGCCGATCCAGAAGAGCGACTCCGCGATGCGGCTCAGCATGCGTCCTCCACCACGCGATGGGGGCCGAAACGGTCATTCTGGGCTTTCCCGATCGCCCCACGTGTCCGGGTTGACCCCGTTTGCCGGGATTGGGACTGCTGCTGCTGCTCCTGCTGGTCCTTGCGCGGGGAGTCCTGCGGGTTGTGGTCCTGCAGGTGGCTCTCGGCGGAGATCGGGGTCGACGAAGTCACGGCGGCCTGATCCGCGACGAGCCCCTGCATGTCGTGGTACGCCGTGCGGATCGCCTCGGTGCCCACGACCCAGGTGTCCTTGGACCCGCCGCCCTGCGAGCTGTTCACGACCAGCTGGCCTTCGGGCAGCGCGACCCGGGTGAGGCCACCCGGCAGCACCCAGACATCGGTGCCGTCGTTGACCGCGAACGGGCGCAGGTCGGCGTGCCGGGGTCGCATCCCGTCCTCCACCAGGGTCGGGATCGTCGACAGCTGCACGACGGGCTGTGCGATCCACCCACGCGGGTCGGCGCGGAGTCGCGCGGCGAGTTCGTCGAGCTGCGCCTTCGAGGCGTCCGGCCCGACCACGAGACCCTTGCCGCCCGACCCGTCGACGGGCTTCACCACGAGCTCGTCGAGGCGATCGAGCACCTCTTCGAGCGCACCGGGCTCCTCGAGCCGCCAGGTGTCGACGTTCGGCAGGATCGGTTCCTCCGACAGGTAGTACCGGATGAGGTCGGGCAGGTAGGTGTACACGAGCTTGTCGTCGGCGACCCCGTTGCCGATCGCGTTGGCGATGGTGACGTTGCCGAGCCTGGCCGCGAGCATGAGCCCCGGCGAGCCGAGCATCGAGTCGGCCCGGAACTGCAGCGGGTCGAGGAACTCGTCGTCGACCCGGCGGTAGATGACGTCGACGCGGGTCGGACCGGCGGTCGTGCGCATGAACACTCGTCCGCCAGAGCAGTACAGATCGCGGCCCTCGACGAGTTCGACCCCCATGAGCCGCGCCAGCAGGGTGTGCTCGAAGTAGGCCGAGTTGTAGACGCCGGGGGTGAGAACGACGATGGTCGGGTCATCGATGCCCTCGGGCGCGGACGCCCGCAGCGACTGCAGCAACCGCTGCGGATAGTCGCCAACGGGCCGGACCCGCATCGACACGAAGAGCTCGGGGAGCGTCTGCGCCATGACCCGGCGGTTGGAGATGACGTAGCTGACGCCGGAGGGAACCCGCACGTTGTCCTCGAGCACGCGCCACGCGCCCTGCTCGTCGCGGATCAGATCGATGCCCGACACCTGGATGCGGACGCCGTTGGCGGTCACGATGCCGGCCGCCTCCCGGTGGAAGTGATGCGACGAGCTGATCAGCCGCGCCGGGATCACCCCGTCGATGACCGCGCGCTGCTCGCCGTAGACGTCGGCGAGGAACCGCTCCAGCGCGCGGACCCGCTGCTTGACGCCCGATTCGACGGTCAGCCACTCCTGCTGCTGGATCACGCGCGGGACGGCGTCGAGCGGGAAGGGACGTTCCTCACCCGCGAAGTCGAATGTCACGCCCTGGGCGAGATAGCTCGAGGCGAGCGCATCGGTGCGACCGCGCAGCTCGGCCTTCGTCATCTTCGCGAGTGCGGCATGGATCTCGCGGTACGACTCCCGGGCATTCGCGTCATCCGCGTGCGAGGGGTCGGCGAACATCTCGTCCCACGCGGGCGCGCCACGACGGGTGCTGGTCGTGGCGCCGTAGCCCTCGAACAGGTCCGCCATATCCCGAGCCTAGTTCCGCGCTGTTTCCCGGATGTTACCGGCCGGCTTGTTGCCTAGGCTCGGGGTGTGAGCAACGCGGCCCCCGCCCCCGATGAGCGGACCCTCGGCGAGCACCTGTCCGCGGGCCTGGAGAAGATCACCGTCGGCACCTCGCCGCTCGGCAAGCGCCCGGAGCGTGGCGAACTGCTCGCCGATGCGATCCTGGCCGGGCCGTTCCGCCAGATCGACACCGCGAACAATTACGCGGCCGGCGAGAGCGAGCGACTGCTCGGCGCGGCGATCTCCCGGCTCGGGGGCCTGCCCGACAGCAAGGTCGTCTTCTCGAAGGTCGACGCCGACCCCGTCACCGGCGTTTTCGACGCCGATCGCGTTCGTCGCTCGTTCGACGAGTCCCGCGAGCGACTCGGACTCGACACCCTGCCGCTGCTGCACTTCCACGACCCGTACACGATCACGGTGGCGCAGGCCATGGCACCTGCCGGTCCGGTTGAGACTCTCGCCCGGCTGCGGGACGAGGGTGCTGTCGGTGCGATCGGCATCGCCGCAGGCAAGCGCTCGCTGATGGAGGAGTACGTGCGCACCGACGCCTTCGACGCTGTCCTGAACCACAATCGCTGGACGCTCGTCGACCGCAGCGCGGACACCCTCTGGAACCTCGCCACCGAGCGCCGCATGGCGGTCTTCAACGCCGCCCCGTTCGGCGGTGGCATCCTCGCCGGTTCGACGACGCGCGGCCCGAAGTACGCCTACAGCGAGGCGTCGGGCGAACTCCTCGCCTTCATCGACCGGATGCAGGGGCTGGCCGGCGAATGGCAGATCGAGCTCGCGGCGGCGGCCGTGCAGTTCTCGATGGGCGACCCCCGCATCCACTCGACGGTCGTCGGGATGTCATCGATCGCCCGCCTGGAGTCGCTGCCGGGACTCATGACGGCCGAGATCCCGGAGGGGTTCTGGGAGGCGTTCCGGGGGCTCGGAACACCGCCCGCATCGCCCGCCGCCTGAGCCGGTCGAGTAGCGCGAAGCCGCCGGTCGACTAGCGCGAAGCGCGTGTCGAGACCCCCGGAATGCTGTCAGGGGTCGCTCGTATTCTGACCCCATGGTCGATTACAAACTCGAACTCGTCGCACTGCCGGTTTCCGATGTCGATCGCGCGAAGGCGTTCTACGGCGACACCCTCGGATGGCCCGTCGACAACGACGCCGTGGTGAGTGACGATGTCCGGTTCATCCAGGTGACGCCACCCGGATCGGCGTGCTCGATCGCGTTCGGCAAAGGCATCAGCGAGATGGAACCCGGATCGCTGAAGAGTCTGCAGGTCGTCGTCGCTTCCGCAGACGAGGCGCTCGCCGATCTGCGCGCACGGGGCATCGAGGCGAGTGACATCGACGACCAGCCCTGGGGCCGGTTCGTCTCCTTCTCCGACCCCGACGGAAACACGTGGAGCGTGCAACAGCTGCCCGACTACTCGAAGCTCGCGGAGTGGAACGCCGACAACGGCGTGGAACCGTCGGCTGACTGAGCGTTCAGCCGACGGGCGCGTAGATCGCGCGGGCGAGCGCATCCAGGACGGCTGCCGAGCGCGGCCCGAATCCCAGTACGACGCCGTCGGCCATGTCGACGAAACGGCGATGCTGACCGGCCGTCGTGAGGGCGAGCGCCGGGCGTGACTCGAGCAGACCGTCGACGCCTCCGGCCGAGGCGAGGCCGTCGGTCATCACGAGCACCAGGTCGGGGTCCGCGGCGACGAGCGCCTCGTCGGTCATCGGCTTCATGCCCACCCAGCCGATCTCGCCCGCGACATCCACCGCCGAGAGTCCCTCGATCAGGTCGTCGGCGCCCGATTCCTCCCCGAACAGGTAATACACGCCGGCGCCGCCACGCAGGTACAGGAACAGGATCCGCACCCGGTCGGCGCCCGTCGCGGGTGCGATGGCCGCGATCTCTGCGACCTTCGCCGCGACCGACTCCCGGATGTCATCGCCGAGACGATCGCCGCCGTCCGGTGCGCCGAGGGCGGCCGCGACCTGGCGCGCCAGCTGTTCGGCTCCCGCGAACGAGGGCGGCGCGTCGACGAACACCACGTCGACCCCGGCCTCGCGCAACTGCTCGATGACGTCCCGCGGTCCGATCGTGCCGTCGGTGATCACCAGAGTCGGACGGAGTGCCAGAACGGCTTCCGCGTTGATGGTGTGCCCGCCGGTCGTCACGACCGGAAGGTCCTCGCTGCCGGGGAATGTCGTCGACACGTCGCGGCCGACGAGCGCGGAACCGAACCCGAGGCCCTGGATCGTCGCGGCGATGGATCCGGCCAGGTCGAGCCCGAGGATGCGCGAGGCATCGTCCACGACGACCTCGACGTCACCCGCGTGGTCGTGCGAGACGACGGTGGTGGGCAGGACCTGTTCCGGCCGGGGATCGAGCGGGACGATCGCGGCGTCCGGCAGCAGGGCGGTGCTCGGTCCCTCGAACGTGCGCGGGTCGTCGAGAAGCGGAAGGTCGGCCAGCGGGGCCTGGCTCGGGATGGCGGTGGTCGGCGCGGTCGCGACCTGCCCCGAACAGGCGGTCAATACGAGTGCGAGAGCCGCGAGCGCAGCGATCGCACGCACATCACGCACGTGCCCGCCGGCGCACCGCGAAGGCGACGACCGCCACGATCGCGGCGACGACGAGGAGCGGGCCGCTGACGGCGAGTGCGATGACGAGCGGGTGGGGCGCCGGGGCGGGCGAGACGTCATCGCCGCCGGCGTACCCGCCGGCCGGCGAGCACTGGTCCAGCTCCAGCGCCACGTCGACCGGGTCGAACGCCGTGCCGGCCGCATAGTCGGGGAAGGCTGCCTCCCCGTCGTCCGTCAGCACCGAGGCACTGGAGAGGGTGAGGCGTGCGCCCTCCCCCGAGACCTCGACGCCGGGCAGATCGACGAAGCCGACATCGTCGGCGTCGATCTGGTCGCCCTCCATCGACGGACCCGACACGTCGAGGATCAGCACGGCGCCATCGGGCTCGATGCTCAGTATGGGATCGGCGATCGTGGTGTCGAGGAGGCCGTCGTGACCCGTGAAGCGCACCGTGCCGAGGAACTGCGCGTGCCCGTAGCCCGTGTCGGGGTCGTAGCGGCCCTGACCGTCCGACCAGATGAAGGAGGGCGTCTCGTAGGTCGCGCCACCGGCAGTCGTCCACTCGCCGTTGGCGATGTCGCCGTCGATGTAGGCGCGGAAGGATTCCTTGAAGCCCCAGGTGAGCGTCGCATCCGTCACGTCGCATCCGGGTCCGATCATGCCCACGACGGATTCCGCGCTGGGCGGGGCCGCAGCGGCCGCCGCCGGCCCCAGCATCCCGAGCCCCAGCAGTCCGCCCGCGAGCGCGGCAGCGAGCGGGCGGAATCGGGTCATGCCCTCATCTTAGGCTCGCCTAACTTCGCATGGCCTGGTCGCGCTCCCGGCTAGCATCCCGTCATGGACTCCGCCGGCTGGATCACCACCATCACCCTGGTTTTGAGCGTCACGAGCGTGATCCTCACCGGGTTGTTCTCGATCCGCACCGCCAGGCTCGGTCATCAGCTGGAGGCGGAACGCGAGCAGCGCCATCAGGAGCAGTCGGCGATCAAGGCCGCCGAGCGGGTCTACGAGCCGCTCGCCCAGGCCGCGGCCGAACTGCAGTCCCGCATCTTCAACATCGTCGAGACCGGCTGGGTGCCGCTCATGAAGCGCTACGAGAGCCACGGCGACTACGCCGTGACGAGCACGGCGTTCCTGTTCGCCCACTACTTCGGGTGGATCGAGGCGCGGCGGCAGGCGGTCCTCGCGTCGAGCGGCGAGGGCGGCCGCGACGTGAGCGTTCAGCGCCACATCGACGGCGTGCTCAAGGTGCTCCGCCGCAGCGAGGACAGCGAGGGCTTCCTGTTCTTCACGACAGAGCAGCGCGCGATCGGCGAGCTCATGCTGACCTGGGAGGTCTTCGAGGAGACCGGCACCCGCATCCCGATGGTCGCGGGATACGCCGCGTTCCTCGCGCGCTACCGCAGCGACGAGGAGTTCCGCGAGTGGTTCGCGCCGATCAACTCGGGGATGGACCTCGTGTCGAAGGGCGACAACCGCCGCCTGGTCGCCATCCAGAACGCCCTCGTCGCCCTGATCGACGAGCTCGACCCGAAGCGCAAGTACACGGCCGGCTACGACCTCGAGCCCATCGACCTGAGCGACGGCACGACCGCGGACATCATCTAGCGGCGATCTGCCTGCGCGGCGCGGCTGCGTCAGCGAGGATGGGGAGCGTGAGCTCTTGGAATGACAACGCGATCGCAGAATTCCGTGACAACAACGGCGTGACCGAGCGTTGGGGTCGCAGCCTCATCGTGATGCACACGATCGGCGCCAAGTCGGGTGCAGAGCGCGTCACTCCCGTCATGGGCCACCGCAACGACCGCGGCTGGTTCGTCGTCGCGTCGAAGGGCGGCGCCCCCGACAACCCGGCGTGGTACCACAACCTCCTGGCGCACCCGTCGTTCGACATCGAGGCGAACGTCGACGGCGAGGTGCAGACGGTGCCCGTGACGGCGCGAGAACTGGAAGCCGACGAGTACGCCGAGGCCTGGCAGCGGATCACGGCCAGGGTTCCGGCCTTCGCGCAATACGAGACCAGGACCTCGCGCAAGATCCCGGTCTTCCTGCTGGAGCGCAGCTAGCCGCACAGCGGTCCGATGGCCGTAGTGGTCTAGTCCGGAAGTGGTCCGAGCAGGTTCGTCGCAACCGTCGAATGCACCGACTCGGTGTCCGACGGGTGGTAGATGCCGGCGAGCACGTCGCGTTGCAGCCGAGCGAGCTCGCTCGACGAGGCATAGCCCCCGCCACCCGCAACGCGCATCGCCTGATCGACCACCCGTCGCGCCGTCTCGGTGGCCCGGTGCTTCGCGCCCGTGAGCTTGCGGAACCAATCGCCCCCGTGATCCACGAGCCCGTCGACGTCGGCGGCGAGCCCCTCGAGATCGGGAGCCAGCGCATCGAGCGCGAGGGCGGCATCGGCGATGCGCCACCGGATGTCGGGGTCGGTCGCGTACGTCGCCCCGCCGTTCTTGAGGCTCGTGCGCCGATGCGCCGCCTCGACGGCCAGCTCGAGCGCGCGGTCGGCGATGCCCGCGTAGACCGAGCCGATCAGGAGCAAGAAGTTCGCGAAGATCGCGAAGACGAACGGGTCGGCGTTGGGACCCACGGGAAGGAATCTCGAGATGTGATCGTCCGGCACGAAGGCGGCATCGAGCCGCGTCGTGTTGCTCTGGGTCGCGCGCATGCCGAGCGTGTCCCAGTCGTCGAGCGTCGTGACGCCGTCGATCGGGTCGGCGGCCGCCGCGCGCGCGAGGAAGCCGTGGACGAGCCGGGGTGCCCCGTCGCCCTCGATCTGCTTGCCGAAGATGCCGAGGCGGGTCCATGCGGGGGCGAGCGAGGTGAAGATCTTGGTGCCGGTGAAGGCGAAGCCGCCGTCGGCGCGATGGGCAGTCGTCAGCGAGTCCCACAGCACCAGATCGTTGCCCGGCTCGCTGTTGCCGAACGCGAAGAGCTCGCCTGCCGCAGCATCCCGAAGTACCCAGTCGAGCGAGGCGTCGCCTCGCTCGGCGAGAACGCGCGCGACACCGACCCAGACCAGGTGCATGTTGATGCCCAGCGCCGTCGCCGGCGCGTGCGCCGCGAGCAGGCGCTGGTCGCGTGCGGTCTCGAGCAGCGGGCGTGAGGTGAGGTAGCCAGAAGCCCGCAGGTCGTCGAGATCCTCGGTGAAGAACGCGTTGTCGCGGTCGTACCCCGCGGCGCGCTCGCGGATGCGGGCGAGGAGCTCGGGGCTGAGAGTCGACATGGCTCCAGGCTACGACCGCCGGGTACGACGCGGCGGGATCTGTCGGATGCGCGGCCTAGCCTGCCCGCATGAGCGCACTGATCCGCCGCGAGCGCCCGACCTTCCCCGCCGGGTACGGGCTGCCGAACACGGACGACGGGCTGCTGGACTGGAGCGCGGTCGAGGCTCGCCTCGTCGCGTCGAAGCACTACTGGCTCGCCACCGTGCGTCCCGACGGCCGGCCGCACCTCATCCCGCGCTGGGGGGTCTGGGTCGACGACGCGTTCTACTACGACGGGTCGCCGGCGACGCGGCATGCTCGCAACGCCGAGGCCAACCCGGCATGTTCGCTGTCGCTCGAAGACGGCTGGCACGCCGTCATGCTCGACGGTCGAAGCACGGCTACGCGTGCCGACGCCGACGGACCCGGGGCACGGCTTTCTGCGGCGTTCGGGAAGTATCGCGATGACGGGTACTCGCCGGCAGCGGATGCCTGGGCGGGTGACGACGGCGGTGGCCTCCGGGTCTTCACGCCCGCCACTGCCATGGCGTGGTTCAGCTTCCCGACCGACGCGACCCGATTCGTCTTCGAGCGGCCAGAGGTCACGTAGTCCGCCTCATCCCGATGGTGACGGCGACGACGGCGATGGTCAGCACCGCGATCGCCACGACGACGCCCGGAATCCCGATGACCGGCGCCGCGAGGGCGACGGCGACGACGAGCACCGCCGCGGGGAACACGGCGATCGCCGGCACCTGCGAATGCTCAACCAGCGGGCGATGCAGCGCCCACACCAGCATCAGCACCAACGCGACGGGCACCGCGACGACCAGGCCCGCCGTCGTCGGAGCGACATCGGTGTGATGGCCGGTCGTCTCGACGGCGACCTCGATCCCCGCGCCGACGGCCGCGACTGCCGCGAACAGGAAGTAGTGTCCATAGCCCCAGTAGAACGACCGCTCGCGGTGCAGGGTGAGCCCCTCCGCCGCCGGCTGGAGGAAGTAGATCCACCAGAGCGCGACCAGAATCACGAGGCCGGCCAGCCCCACCACGACGAGACTGCCGGTCAGCCCGGAGGCGGCGAGCGCGGCCTGCACGCCGTTGGTCGCGGCGAGGACGCCCTCGCCGAGCAGGATGATGACGAACAGGCCGTAACGTTCGGCGATGTGCCCCGGATGCCACGGGTCGCGTCCGACGCGATTCGCCCAGACGGGGACCAGCAGCTCGAACGCGGCGAGGCCGAAGAAGACCGGGATCGGCAGGAAGGTCGGGAAAAGCAGCGGCCGGGCCACCCACAGCAGTTGTGCCACCGAGATGCCGATGGCGTAGCGCCTCGACAGGGCACGGGTCTCCGGATGCTCGATCGCCGCCCGCACCCACAGCCCGACCAGCCCCACGCGCATGATCAGGTACCCGACCGTGACGGTGGTGTAGTCGAACCGCTCGAACGCCGAAGGAACTCCGGCTGCGAGCACCAGCACCCCGGCCATCTGAATCGTGCCGAGCACCCGGTAGATGACGTCGTCGGTGTCGTAGCCGGACGAGAACCAGGTGAAGTTCATCCACGCCCACCAGATGGCGAAGAACACCTGGGGGAAGGCGATGACGCTGAGGCCGAGACTTCCGTCCACCGCCGCGTGAGCCACCTGCGCGACGAGCGAGGCGACGGCGACCACGAACACCAGATCGAAGAGCAGCTCGAAGGGCGTCGCCGTGCGGTGCGTCTCGTCGTCGGCCCTGGCCCGCATGCGGACGTGCAGCCGCGGCGCGGTCGTCATCCGAGCTCCTCGGCGATCGCCCGCACCCCCGCCTCGAGTTCGACGAAGCTCGTGGAGAGGGGCGAGAGGCCCAGCCGGATGCCGCTCGGGCGCCGGAAGTCGGGGATCACCCCGCGCTCCCAGAGCCGCGGCATGATGCGCTCGAAGTCGGGGTGGTCGAGGGTGATGTGGCTTCCGCGCCGCTCGGGATCGCGGGTCGACGAGAGAACGGCGCTGGGGAGCAGCGCGTCGGCGAGCGCGACGGCGTGCTCGGTCAGGGCGACGGACTTGGCACGCACGGCATCCAGCCCCGCCTCCTCGAGTACTGCGAGCGCCGGCTCGAGGCCGGCCATGCCGACGATGGACGGCGTGCCGCTGAGCACCCGTCGCATCCCATCAGCCGGTACGTAGCCCTGCCCCATCTCGAAAGGGGCCGCCGACCCCAGCCAGCCCTGGATCGGCTGCCGGTACTCGGGCTGGAGAGCCGTCGCGACGTAGGCGAAAGCGGGTGCTCCGGGGCCGCCGTTGAGGTACTTGTAGCTGCAGCCGACGGCGAGGTCGACGCCCCAGGCGTCCAGTTCGAGTGGCCAGACGCCCGCCGCGTGGCAGAGGTCCCAGAGGATGAGAGCGCCCGCCTCGTGGGTGATCTGCGTGATGCGCTCCACCTCGGCCGCGAATCCCGAGCGGTAGGCGATCGCGGATAGCACCACGACCGCCGTGCGCTTCGAGACGGCGGCGGCCACAGCATCCGGGGTCACATCGCCGGGCTCGAGCCAGCGCAGCGTGGCGCCCGCTTCGGCCGCGATCCCTTCGAGCACGTAGCGGTCGGTGGGGAAGTCGTCGCGCGAGATGACGAGCTCGTCCCGGCCGGGGCGCAGGGCGAGTGCAGCGCGCACCTGCTTGTAGATCAGCACGGTGGTCGAGTCGCCGAAGGCGGTCTCGCCGGCTGCCGCGCCCAGAGCGATGCGGCCGAGCTGGTCGCCGAGGCGCAGCGGCAGGTCGAGCCAGCCCTCATCCCAGCCGCGGATCAACCGGCCGGCCCACTCGTCGCGGACGAGGTTCTGGATGCGGTCGGCGGATGCGGTGAGCGGCCGGCCGAGGGAGTTGCCGTCGAGGTAGGCGACCAGTCCGGGCGAGGGGACGAACCGGTCGCGGAACGCAGCGAGCGGGTCGGCGTCGTCGAGCGCGGCGCTGCTCGGGATGCCGGTGGAGTCGGTACCGCTCACGCCGCACCCAGCTGGAGGCGTGCGTCGTCGATGATGCGCAGGAGCTCGAGCGTCCGGGCGGGCGGATGCTCGGGTGCCTCGAGCAGGCCCGCCGCGACGTGTGCCGCAGCCGCGGTCGCCTGGTAGGCGAGCCCATCCCGGCCGCGCAGCGTCGACGGATCGGTGAAGCGCAGCGGATCGCCGCCCGAGGCGGCGCTCAGCCGGAAGCCGCCGGGCTCCCAGAACGGCCGGTCGAGCTCGATGCGCGCCGCCTCGCCGGTCACGGCGGCGAGGTTGGGTGTCGACGCCATCATGGTCGAGGTGGCGATGCCGAGAGCGGCGCCGGCGTGCTCGGTCAGGACGGTGGACTGCTCCTCCACACCGGTCGGTGCGAGGCTGCCGCGCGCCACCACGCTCGTCGGCGTCCCGAGCGCGAACGTCGTCCACCACAGTGAGTAGATGCCTATATCGAGCAGGGCTCCGCCGCCGAGAGCCGGGTCGAACGCGCGACTGGACGGGTCGTAGCCGAAGACCTCCCCGAACTCCGCGGTCGCGATGCGCAGCGGGCCGAGCACGCCGTCGTCGAGCAGCCGTCGGATGATGGTCGTCTGCGGCTGGAAGCGCGACCACATCGCCTCCATCGCGAACACACCGGCCCCCCGCGCAGCGTCGAAGATCTCGCGCGCGTCGGTTTCCGTGGTGGCAAAGGGCTTCTCGACCAGCACGTGCTTTCCTGCGGCGATGGCGAGCAGGGCGAGCCGCTTGTGCTCGGTGTGCGGGGGCGCGATGTAGACGATGTCGACCCCGGCGTCTGCCACGAGCTGCTCGTACCCGCCGTAGGAGTCCGGGATGCCGTGGCGGCTCGCGAAGTCCGCCGCCCGGGCGGCGTCGCGCGAGGCGACCGCGACCACCCGTTGGTCGGTGTTCGCGTGCACTGTGCTCGTCCAGGCGTCCGCGATGACTCCCGGCGCGAGGATCCCCCAGCGCAACGTCGGGCCTCCGCGAAGCGGCGTGTTCGTGGGCTCGGGCAGGGAAGAGGGGAGCGTGCTCACGGGAGCGACGTTATCGGTTCGTCCACTGGAGCAGTTGGTCCACCGGATAGGTGGTCACGATCCGCTCGGCGGGGATGCCGTTCTTCTCGGCGCGCTCGGCGCCGTAGTCGAGCAACCCGAGCTGACCGGGCGCGTGCGCGTCGCTGTCGATCGAGAACATGCAGCCCGCGTCGAGAGCCATCGCGATGAGGTCGTCGGGAGGGTCCTGGCGCTCCGGCCGCGAGTTCACCTCGACGGCGGTGCCGTTCGCTGCGCAGGCGGCGAACACCTCGGCCGCGTCGAACTGCGCGCCCGGACGCGTTCCGCGCGATCCCTCGACGAGCCGGCCGGTGATGTGCCCGAGCACGTCGGTGTGCGGATTCGACGCGGCGGCGACCATCCGCCGGGTCATCTGGCGCGCATCCATCTTCAGCTTCGAGTGCACGCTGGCGACCACCACATCCAGTCGCCCGAGCAGGTCGTCGATCTGGTCGAGCGATCCGTCGTCGTTGATGTCGACCTCGATACCCGACAGCAGACGGAAGCCGTCGCCGGCCGCCTCATCCAGACCCGCGACGATCTCGAGCTGCTCTTCGAGCCGCTCTGCGCTCAACCCCCGTGCGATGGTGAGGCGCGGCGAGTGATCGGTGAGCGCGAGGTACTCGTGCCCGAGCCGTCGGGCGCTGTCGACCATGAGCTCGATCGCGGTCGTGCCGTCGCTCCACTCGCTGTGGGCGTGCAGGTCGCCGCGCAGCTTCGCGCGCAGGTCGCTCTTCGCCGAGACGCTCGAGTTCTCGCGCAGGTCCGCCAGGTAGTCGGGCACCTCGCCCGCGAGCGCCTGGCGGATCACCTTGTACGTCGTGTCGCCGATCCCCTTGGTGTTCTTCAGGCGCACCGGGTCGTTGAGCACCTCGGGGCCGAGACCCACGACGACGTCGCCGGCGGTGCGGAACGCCTTCGATTTGTACCGGATCACCCGGTCGCGCTCGAGCAGGAACGCGATCTCGGCGAGGGCGTCGACGGGGTCCATGCGTCAAGTCTGCCGCGAACCCCGGAGACGAGGGCTATTCCACCGGGCTGAGCTGCGGCACGAGGCCGAAAAGGTCCTTCGGGTCCTGCGGGGCCGCGATGAGATCGATGTCGATGCACGCCGACGTGCCGGTGACGCTGTCGCGGAGATAGCGCAGCGCGCTGAAGTCCTCGATCGCGAAGCCGACGGAGTCGAAGAGGGTGATCTGCTCGGCGGAGGTCCGGCCGGGCGCGCTGTCCGTGACGACCTCCCAGAGCTCGGTGACCTCGAAGTCGGCTGGCCTGTTCTGCAGCTCGCCCTCGATACGCGTCTGCGGCGTGTATTCGACGAAGACTGCAGCACGGTCGAGGATCGCCGGGTCGAGTTCGGTCTTGCCCGGGCAGTCGCCGCCGATGGCGTTGAGGTGGGTACCGGGCTGAACGTCCTCGTCGAGCAGAACGGTGGCGTTGGTCTTGTCCGCGGTGCAGGTGGTCACGATGTCCGCGCCCTTGGCCGCCTCGGCCGCCGTTCCGCACACCTCGATCTCGAAGCCCAGGGGCGTGAGGTTGCGCACCAGCTTGGCCATGGCATCCGGATCGGTGTCGAAGATGCGCAGCCGCGAGATGCCCATCACCTCGCGGAATGCGATCGCCTGGAATTCCGCCTGCGATCCGGTGCCGACGAGTGCCATCACCGAGCTGTCGGGCCGGGCGAGGGTGCGAGCCGCGAAAGCGGATGTCGCAGCGGTGCGCATGGCGGTGAGCAGCGTCATCTCCGCGACGAAAACCGGATATCCGTTGTGCACGTTCGACAGGACGCCGAATGCGGTGACGGTCTGGTATCCCCGCAGCGGGTTCGACGGGTGGCCGTTGACGTACTTGAAGGCATAGAGCTCGGGATCACTGATCGGCATGAGCTCGATGACGCCCCACGGGGTGTGGCTCGCGATCCGCTCGATCTTGTCGAACTCCGGCCAGCGCCGGAAGTCATCGGCGATGTAGTCGACCATGCCGCGCATGATCGCGCCGGGGCCCCGTTCCGCGATCCAACGTGCCATCGAGGCGACACCGACGAAGTCGGTCATCCGCGCAGTTCCAGCGTGCAGCACTTGACGCCGCCGCCGCCTAGCAGGAGCTCGGACAGATCGACGCCGTGCGGCGTGAAGCCACGCTCGATGAGCTGGCGCTCGAAGTCCTTGGCGCGGGATGCGATGACGACGTTCTTGCCGTCGCTGAAGCTGTTGAGGCCGAGTACGGCGGCGTCCTCGTCGGTGACGATGATCGCCTCCGGGAAGCGCTCCTCGAGGATCGCGAGCGATGGGGCATCGAAGGCCTTGGGCAGGTACGCGACGCTGCCGGGGCCGCCCGCCGAATCCAGGACCGCGAACGCCGTGTCGAGGTGGTAGAAGCTCGGGTCGACCAGGCGCATCGTGACGACCTCGCGATCGTAGATGCGCCGAAGCTCGTCGTGGCTCGCCACATCGGTGCGGAACCCCGTGCCGGCGAAGATGGTCTCGCCGACGAGGAGCATGTCGCCCTCGCCCTCATTGGTGGCGACGGGCTCGCTCACCTCGAAACCGTTGGCTGCGAACCACGCCATATAGGCGGGGCCCTCTGGCTGGCGCTCGGGGTACTCGAATTTGGCGCCGAACGCCTTGCCGTCGAGCACGTAGCCGCCGTTGGCCGCATAGACCATGTCGGGAAGGCCCTCGACGGGGTCGATGAGATGGATCTCGAACCCGAGCTCCTGGTATGTGTCGTACAGGGTCTCCCACTGGCGCACGGCGAGGCTCGTGTCGGTGGGGTCTTCCGGATGCATCCACGGGTTGATCCGGTAGCTGACCGTAAAGTGCTCGGGACGGCACATGAGAACGGTGCGGTGCGTCGCGACCCTGTCGGGCGCGGAAGAAGTCGGCGATGTCATCGTCATGAAACCAGTGTCGCACGCACACATCGAGTGGTTCCCGGCGTAGGGCGCACCGAATCGCCGGGATTGGTGGCCCGGACGCAACGATCCACCGTAGGCTGTCGCCGTGGACAACCTCGATTTCGGCATCCTCGATCTGCTGCGCCAGAACGCCCGTGCCGGCTACGGCGACATCGGCGACCGGGTCGGGCTCTCCGCCTCCGCAGTGAAACGGCGCGTCGACCGCCTCGTGGCCGACGGCGTCATCCGTGCGTTCACGATCCAGGTCGACCCGGCGGTCGACGGGATGGCGACGGAGGCCTACGTCGAGCTGTTCTGTCGCGGCACGGTGGCCCCCGATGAGCTCAAGAGGATCCTCTCGCAGGTGCCCGAGGTCGTCGATGCATCGACCGTGACCGGCTCTGCCGACGCGATCGTGCACATCCGTTCGCGCGACATCCCGTCGCTCGAAGACGCGCTCGAGCGGGTTCGCATCGCGCCCAGCGTCGACCACACGCGATCGGCCGTCGTTCTGTCGCACCTCATCCACCGGTCGTACGACTAGGCCGGCTGCGCTGCTCAGGCCTGCTCGACCTCTCGCGCGAGCCCCTCGATGACCTCGGCGCCGGGCAGGGCGGCGAGGGCCGCTCCCGGAAGCACGAGCTTCGCGCCCCGGGTGCCCGCGCCGATCACGATCTGCGGCAGGGCGACGATGCGCGCATCGATGTAGAGCGCCCAATCGGCGGGGATGCCGACCGGCGTGATGCCGCCGAACTCCATTCCCGAGAGCGCGACCGCGTCCTCCATCGGGGCGAAGCTCGCCTTGCGGGCCTCGAGCCGGGTGCGCACGACGCCGTTCACGTCGGCGCGCGTGGTCGCCAGGATCATGCAGGCGGCGTAACGGGTGGTGTCTCCGCGGCGACCGACGACGATCACGCAATTGGCCGATACGTCGAGCCCGATGTCGTACGCCTCGCAGAACGCCGCCGTATCCGCGAGTCCCGCGTCGATCGGGGCGACCTGCACCTCGCCGGCATGATCCCAGGCGGCGAGCGCTGCCGCCACCGGGGGCGCGAGCAGGTCGGGGTGATCGAGGGCCGGAACGAGTGCGAGCGAACCCATCATCCCCTCATCCTGCCGCGCCTGGCATCCTGAACCCATGTTCGCGATCGATTCCGGAGCCTCCGAGCCCCCGTTCGAGCAACTGCGCGCCCAGGTGGTCGCCGGAGCCCTCGACGGCACGCTGCCCGCCGGCACCAAGCTCCCGACCGTGCGGGCGCTCGCCGACGAGCTCGGCCTGGCGCCCAACACCGTCGCCCGCGCCTACCGCGAGCTCGAGACCGCGGGCGTCATCGAGACGCGCGGGCGCAGCGGGTCGTTCGTGGCTCTGTCGACGGATGCCGCGGAGCGCGCCCTGCAAGAGGCCGCGGCCGGGTACGCCGAGCGCGCGCGATCCCTCGGGGTGGACACCGCGCGGGCGCGCTCGTACATCGACGCGGCGCTGCGGCGTCACTAGGTCTCGATACGCCGCTTCGCGGCTACTCGACCAGCGGGGCTAGACGACGAGCGCCGACATCCCGCGGTCGGGGTTGCCGAACCGGTGCGCCGTGATCGAGACGGCCTGCTCCTTGAGGAAGGGCAGCATCTCGACGCGGCCGGAGGCCGTGACGGCACCTCCCCAGATCGCCACGTCGGGCGCCCCGCCGAGCACGTGCGCGAGTGCCGAGGCGTCGCCTCCGATCAGGCGGATGCGGGAGGGACGATCCCTCGTCACGCGCGCGTGCCATGCCTCGTCGGACTCGACCTTGACGTCGCGGATGCGCAACACCGAATCCTGGATCACGTTCGGCGCCGTCGCCAGCGCGAGCACGCCGCTGGGCAGCGGCACCGGCGAACTGAGGTGCAGCCTCGCCCGCGCGCGCACCCCTGCCGCCAGTACGCGTACCAGCTCGGTGAGGTCTCCGCCTTCGGCGAGCCGCACGGTGACCTCGGCCGGCCGGTAGCGGAACACGTTGCGCTCCACGCCCAGGCCCGAGATGTCGCGCGACGTGCCGTACTCGGTATCCCAGGCGGCCTGGTCGCTCAGGGCGCCACGGCGCACCCGGTCGAAATCGGCGTAGTCCAATGCCGGCTGGCACGACTCGATGAAGGCGGCGACGCGCGGGTCGAGTTCGCCCAAGGCGAGGTCGCCCGTCGGCGCCGCGTCCGTCGGCAACCAGGAGCCCAGCACGAAGAGGGTGTTCGGACCTCCGACCTTGGCCCCGGGTCCGACGCCCGAGCGCTTCCAGCCCCCGAACGGCTGGCGGCGCACGATCGCGCCGGTGATCACACGGTTGATGTAGAGGTTGCCCGCCTGCACGGTATCCATCCAGCGCGCCACCTCGTCGGTGTCGAGCGAATGGATGCCGGCCGTCAGACCGTAGTCGACGGCGTTCTGCAGAGCGATCGCCTCATCCAGATTCTTCGCGGTCATGATGCCGAGGACCGGCCCGAAGTACTCGGTGAGGTGGAATTCGCTGCCCGGCTGCACGCGGTCGCGCACGCCCGGCGACCAGAGCTTGCCCGTGTCATCGAGGCGACGCGGCTGCACGAGCCATTCCTCGCCTTCGGCGAGCACGGTGAGCCCGCGCTCGAGCTTGCCGACGACGGGCTCGACGACCGGGCCCATCTGGGTGGCTGGGTTCTGCGGGTATCCGACGGCGAGGCTGGTCACCGCATCGGCGAGTTGGCGGCGGAACCGCTCGGACGTTCCGACCGATCCGACCAGGATGACGAGGGATGCGGCCGAGCATTTCTGGCCGGCGTTGCCGAACGCGCTCTTCACGACATCGGCGACCGCCAGGTCCAGGTCGGCACTCGGCGTCACGACGATGGCGTTCTTGCCACTGGTCTCCGCGAGCAGCGGCAGGTCGGGCTTCCAGGAGCGGAACATGGCCGCGGTCTCGAAGCTGCCCGTCAGGATGACACGGCCTACCTCCGGCGCGGTCACCAGCTGCTGCCCGAGGTCGTGCTTCGAGACGTCGACCAGGGTCATGAGCTCACGGGGAACTCCGGCCTCCCAGATCGCCTCGGCAAGGACGGCGCCGGATCGCTTCGCCTGGCGGGCCGGCTTGAACAGCACGGCGCTGCCGGCGGCCAGCGCCGAGAGCACGCCTCCACCGGGGATCGCGACGGGGAAGTTCCACGGAGGGGTCACGACGGTCACGCCGACGGGCTCGAACACGGCGCCGTCGACGGCGGCGAGCTCACGGGCGCGCGCGGCGTAGAAGTGGGCGAAGTCGATAACCTCGCTGACCTCGACGTCGGCCTCGGCCACGGTCTTGCCCGTCTCCGACGCCATGACCTCGATGAGCCGCCCGCGGAAGACGCTCAGCACGTCGCCGATCCGGTCGAGCAGCTCGCCGCGATCGGTTCCGGGCACCTTGCCCCAGATCGCACCAGCCTGCGCCGAACGCTCGACGATCGTGCGCAGCGCGTCCTCACTCGGCACGACCGCGGCGTCGATCGTGTCGACGCCCAGCTTCGAGGTCGCGCTGCGGGTCAGGATGCCGCGGGCCCACTCGCGGTTCGGCGCCAGCGCCGGGTCGGTGTCGGGCTCGTTCTCGAACTCGCGGCCGAGCAGCGGGAGCTCGGGGTGGAGGCGGTCCTGCGTGCGGCGGGGTACGGGCAGGTCGAGGTCGACGTCCTCCAGCGAGGCTGCGAACCGGTCGCGCTCCCGCGCGTAGATCGCGGCATCGTCGAGCTCGAAGAGACCGGACATGAAGTTGTCGGTGCTGGCGTTCTCCTCGAGGCGGCGCACCAGGTAGCTGATGGCGGCGTCGAACTCCTCCGGGCGCACGACCGGCGTGTAGAGAAGGAGGCCTCCGGTGGTCTCGCGAACGGCAGCGGCCTGAGCGGCCGCCATCCCGAGCAGCATCTCGATCTCGACGCGTCCGGTGACGCCCCGGCGCTCGGCGAGCAGCCAGGCGAACGCCAGGTCGAAGAGGTTGTGTCCGGCGACGCCGATGCGAACGACCGCGGCGTCTTCGGGAGTGAGGGCGCGCACGAGCATGCGCTTGTAGTTGGTGTCCGACTCCTGCTTGGTCGACCAGGTGGCGAGCGGCCAGTCGTGCACGGCCGCGTCCACGCGCTCCATGGCGAGGTTCGCGCCCTTCACGATGCGCACCTTGACTCCGGCGCCGCCGGCGAGGCGCCGCTGGTGCGCCCAGCCGGTGATCGCCTCGAGGGCCGCCACGGCATCCGGAAGGTACGCCTGCAGGACGATGCCCGCCTCGAGGTGCTGCATCTTGGGCTGTTCGAGCAGGCGCGTGAAGACCGAGATGGTCAGGTGGAGGTCGCGGTACTCCTCCATGTCGAGGTTGATGAACTTGGGCGTCTTCGACGCGGCCGCCTGCTCGTACAACGGGGTGAGGCGCTCGACGACGCGCGCCACGGTCTCGTCGAAGCCCCACATCGACAGCTGGCTGGCGACCGACGACACCTTGATCGACACGTAGTCGACGTCGTCGCGCTCGAGCAGTTCGCGGGTGCCCTGCAGGCGGCGGTTC
>JBDSKH010000019.1:0-4733 GCA_039917005.1 Pseudolysinimonas sp. | reverse complement strand
CAGCGTCGCTGTCGTGTGGTCGCGCTGGGAGGTGATGTTGTGCTGCGGTCCCTGTATTAAGTGCTGTTCCTGTTAGGGGGACCGGTGAGCGGTCCCGGCTGGGACCGGTGAGCGGTCCACGTGAGGACCGGTGAGCGGTCCCACGTGCGGACCGCTGAGCGGTCACCGAAGAGTCGCCGTCGGACTGGTCAGGCGGGGTGAGCAGCGGCCCGAGGAGGGACTTATCCACAGCCGTCACGGTGATCTCAAACTCGGCGTTGAAGCCCGGCCGGCCGGCGCTGATCCGTCTGACCGCGCCGGCGGCCTCAAGCGCCTCAAGGGCTCGCTTCACGCGCGAGTTGCCCGTCGTCCATCGGTTGCGGTCCTCGGCCGAGGACGACGCTCCAGGGCGCTGTGCGGGCACGTCCGCGACCCCCATTGCGGCGGCCATGTCGGCGCGAGAACGGAAGTATCGTCGCGGCGGGATCCCAGACGCATTCTCGTCGTCGTACGCTTCGTTGGCCATGTGCGACAGCAACCGCGCGGCAGCATGATCGAGCCCTGTGCGCGTTGCGTGGAACTCGGCGATCTGCACGAGGTGGTGGCCCATCAGCCGGCCCCGATCGGCTGTCCGCGGCGAGCGCTGCCGGTCTTGTCGGTGGCGCGGTCTAGGTTGGCGTCACTTCCACTTCGAGGATGTGCGGCCCCCTGAGCGATCAGCTCGGGGGGTTTCTCGCTGTCATGGCCCGAGAGCAGGATCCCCCGTAGCGTGGCCGCCTGGGCCGCGCTGAGCGGTGGTGCTGCGTCGACGTTGCGACGGATCCACGCGGACCGTTCCTCGGGGCTCACGAGGCGGCCTGCAACCGGTGACGCCGGATAACGGCGTGCAGGCCGTCGTACTGCGCCGCGGTGAGTGGGGGCGCGGCGGCGAGGCGGGCCGAGAGGTGGTCGGCGATCGATGCCGCGTGAAACTCCTGGCGGAGTGCGGCGAGCGCCTCGGGACTGACGTTGCGGTTCGTGGTCGCAGCTGCGACTCGAGCGCGGAGGGAGCGCGATTGCTCCGAGAGGATGGGCATGACGACTGGACCTTTTCAAGGTGGTCGTCCGCTGCCCGATTCGAACGTGAGGCTTTGGCCACCGATTAGGCCAGGCGCTACCGACGTTAGCGCTACCGACTGACGTGCGCGAGTCGCAGCTCGGTCTTGCCGGTCAGCACGGCGCGGTGTACTTCGCTGTTGACGATCGCGACGCGACGTTTGCACCCGCAGCCGGCGCTGAAGCTCCCGCTCTTCGTGATGTCCACTGAGATCTCGCCGCCGCCGCTTGGGGCGTACCTGCCGTCGGGGTGATCAGCCTGGTCGTACCAGCCCTCGGGATCAGCGGAGGGGATCTGCACGTGCAGAACGATGAACCGAAGGCTGTCATCGACGTCCTGATAGACGCGGCCGATCAACTTACCTTTGTCGGCACATCGGACCACGAGGACGGCGGTCGGGTTCGAGACCATGCTGGCTTCCTTTCGAGGTGAGGGTGACACTAGCTCGCGGGGACGACGGCCGACTTCCACGCGAACTCGACGGTGCTCGGATCGAAGACCCTGCCCGCCCTGCGATCGGTTCGGAGGAGTCGCACGTCGACGAGGGCTTCGACCACAGCTCGCTGCTTCTCGATGCCGAGTCCATGCCAGATGGTCGTCGGGTTGGCGTCGCCTGCGAGGAATGGAGCGAGCGAGTTGTCCCGCGAGCGCACGGTCATTTGTGATTCGGCGAGCGCGAGCCGGTCCTTGAGCTGCTGGTTGATCTGTTGGAACTGGGTGCGGGTCAGCTCGTCGTTGGCGAACATCGTCGCGGTCTCCCCGAGTCGTTCCCGGAGGCGCTCCGCCTCGGCGCGGAGGTCTGCATTGTCGATGCGTTCCGGCGCCTCGAGCAGCTCACGCACGTCGGGCCGCCCCAGGCGCTCAATGATGTGATCGATCACCAGGTCATCCACGGCCCCGGCCCTGCGGGCGACGTGACCCGGACCCGTAGAGCGGCAGCGATAGAGCGGGACGGTCGTGCCGTCGCGGCGCATGGTTCCCGCAGAGCGAAGAGGGAGCCCGCACTCGCACTTCGCGAGGCCTGCCATGAGCCACTTGACGCGATTGGTCGTTGAGCGCCGGCGAGCGGGATCCTCGAGCAGGGCGACGACGCTGCGCCAGGTGGTCTCGCTGATGATTGCCGGCCAGGTGGTGGTGTTCACGACGTCGCCCTCGTAGGTGAGGATGCCGGCGTTCCGCGAGCGCGTGAGCAGCTGGCGCAGCGTCGCGTAGCTCCAGGTTCCGCCGACACTGGTGGGGACGCCGCGTCGGTTGAGGTCGGCGATGATCGAGCCGAGGGAGACTCCCTCGAGCACCTGGGTCGCTGCGGTCCGGATGACGGCCGCCTCGGTCTCGTCGATCGAGGCGAGTCCGTTGGAGTCGATGCGCCAGCCGAACGGGCGCGTGCCGCCGATCCAGAGGCCGGCCTGGCTCTTCTGGAGCTGCGCGCGGCGGATCCGCTCGGCTTTGTGCTCGGATTCGTGCTCGGCGATCGCGCCGAGCATCTTGGCCATCATGCGCCCGCCGGCGGTTGCGAGGTCGACTGCGCCGGCGGTGACCGTCTCGGTGGCGACGTGGTGAGGCTCGCACTCATCGATGTACGCAAGCAGTTCACGCAGCGAGCGGTGGAGTCGGTCGGTGTGCCAGACGAGCACGACGTCGACGAGGCCTGCGCGGATCTGCTCGAGCAGCGACTGATAGGCGGGGCGCTTCTTGCGGCCCTGGTACGCGGAGATGTCGTTGTCGACGAGCACGGCCTCGACCTCCCAGCCGTTGCGGGCGGCGAGCGCCCTGCAGTCGGCCTCCTGGCGCTCGA
Source organism: Pseudolysinimonas sp. (assembly GCA_039917005.1). Lineage (GTDB taxonomy): Bacteria > Actinomycetota > Actinomycetes > Actinomycetales > Microbacteriaceae > JBDSKH01. The sequence goes on along the minus strand of JBDSKH010000019.1, from coordinate 1,863 downwards.
CGCCGAGGCCTCCGCCGGCGCGGTCCTGGCTGATCCTGCAGTAGATGATGGCGCGCTTCGAGGTGGGCATTTCTGTATTGTGCCATAGCAAAGTCCGGGAGCCCGCTGTTCAGGGCGATGAGGAGGTCGAGCGATTCCGCCTCTCTGACCTCGCCGACGATCAGCCGGTCGGGTCGCATCCGGAGCGCCTCTTTGATCAGCCGCCGAAGCGAGACCTCGCCGGTTCCCTCCAGGCTCGGCTGCCGGCACTGCAGCGCGACCCAGTCGGGCGAGTCGAGCGCCAGCTCGAACGTCTCCTCGACGGTGACGACGCGCTCCCCGGCGGGAGCCGACCCGAGCAGGGCGCCGAGCAGCGTCGTCTTGCCGCTCTGCGTCGCACCCGACACCAGGATGTTGTGCCCGGTTCGCACGCACAGGTCGAGGAAGTCGGCGGCCGGCTGCGTGATCGATCCGAGCCGGACCAGCTCGCTGAGCCGCCGCATCCCCGCCCGGAACTTGCGGATGTTCACCGCCCAGTGCGCCCGCGTGATGTCGGGGATGACCACGTGCAGGCGCGAGCCGTCGGGCAGCGAGGCGTCGACGAACGGGGAGGACAAGTCCACGCGACGCCCGGTCGACTGCAGCATGCGCTCGACGAGATCGCGGACCTCGCGTTCGTCGAGCGTCAGGGGAAGATGCTGCGAGACACCGTCGCGCGCGATGAACACCCTGTCGGGCGCGTTGATCCAGATCTCCTCGACGCTGGGATCGTCGAGCAACGGCTGAAGCGCGCCCAGCCCGGTGAGCGTGGCCACGACCTGCCGTGCGACGGCGGCCTCGTCGCCGAGCAGGGGTACCGACCCGCCGAGAGCCCTCTCGCTGTACCGGCGCACCTCATCACGGACGTACCGCTCAGCGAGGGCGCCGTCGCCTGCCAGGTCGACGCCCTCGCCTCGCACGCGAGCTCGCACGGACTCCGCGATGTCGACGACCGGGCTGCTCACCCGCACATGGTGCCGGGCACCGTCCGTCCGCGCGCGAGTTCTCCACAGCGCGCGCCTTCGAAGCGCTACCCCGCGAGCGGCTCGATGAGCGACGCGTCGCCCGGATCGACCGTGCGCGAGTTGTTCACGCGGCGATCCACCTCGTAGGTGGTGATCGTGCCGGCGACCTCGTCGGAGACCTTCTCGAGCATCGTCACGATCTCGTCGAGCTCGCCCTGCTCCTCGATCTTGACGGGCGAGAGCCAGCGGTCGAATACGCCGGGCTCGAGGAAGACCGGCATCCGGTCGTGAACCTCGCCGGACGCGTCGCGCGCCTCGCGCGTGATGATCGACATCGTCAGGTACCACTCGCCGGCCTCGTCTTTGCGCGGCGTGTAAATGCCGGCGGCGGCGAGCCGATGGGTGCCGTGGATGAAATGGGCGTCCTTCGAGCCCGCCTCGCCCGTCCATTCGTAATAGCCCCGCATCGGCACGATGCAGCGCGACGACGAGAACGCCTTCTTCCACATCCCGTTGGTGGCGACGGTCTCGATGCGCGCGTTGAACTGCGGGCGCTTGTGCTTGTCGGGCGACATCCATTGCGGCCAGAAGTCCCAGACCGCGGGCTCGACCTTGCGCTGCACCTCGCCGTCGTCACGGGCCCGCTCGCGGATCACCGGAACCGGATCGGTCGGCGCTATCGAGAACGACGGCACCCAGTCGCGGAAGTCGTTGCCGTCGAGCACGAACTCCTCGATGAGGTCGTTGGTCTTGTCGTCCATCGCGAACCTGCCGCACATGCCCTCCACGGTACGCGGGACCCCTGTCGTGAACCATGCCGCCATCCAACCGAGTATCGAAAGTGTGTTCGAATCGCGGTACCATCGCAGTGAGCTCGGCC
>JBDSKH010000018.1:0-12661 GCA_039917005.1 Pseudolysinimonas sp. | reverse complement strand
ATGGTGCTCGGGTACGGATTCAGCCAGTGGAGGCTGCAGCCGCAGCTGCCGTTGACCGACGCCAGCGGCCCCGCGTACAAGCCGACGTTCACGCCGGCGAATCCCCGTCCCGCCGCCGCACCCGCCGTGGGTGGCGACGTCCAGTTCGGCAGCTTCAACGTCTTTAACTACTTCACCACCCTGTCGAGCGCGAATCCGAACGCGCGCGGTGCGGCGACCGCGGCGCAGTTCGCCATCCAGAAGTCCAAGATCGTCTCGGCGATCAACGGGCTCGGCGCCGACATCGTGGCGCTCGAAGAGATGCAGAACAACGTCGAGTACGGCGAGACCGTCGACACGGCGCTCGCCGACCTCGTCGCCGGGCTGAACGACGCCGCAGGGGCGGGGACCTGGGCATACGTACCGACGCCCGCCGAACTGGCGATGCCGGGTGCCACCGACGTCATCACGCCGGCGATCATCTACAAGCCCGCGGTCGCCGACCCGGTGGGCGACAGCTTCGCCGATACCGACGACGTGTGGGACATCGCCCGCAAGCCGGTCGCGCAGACCTTCGACATCGGCGGCCGCACGGTCACCGTGGTCGCCAATCACCTCAAGTCGAAGACCCCGCCGACGGGAGCCGGTGCCGATCCGGCCGACGGGCAGGGCTTCTTCAACGCCGAGCGCGTCGCCGAGGCCAACCGCCTCGTGCAGTGGATCGGCGAGATCTCGGCCGATGAGGACAAGGGCGACGACGTCATCCTGCTGGGTGACTTCAACTCGTACGGCCAGGAAGACCCGGTGCAGGTGCTGACCGCGGCCGGCCTGACCGACCTGGTGCCGGCGTCGACCGACGACCAGTACACCTACTCGTTCAATGGCGCCCTCGGATCGCTCGACCACGCGTTCGTGACGCCCTCCTTGGCGGATGCCGTGACCGGCGTCGGCGTGTGGGGCATCAACTCGCCCGAGTGGGGCGACCGCGGCTACGCGTTCGCCGCCGCCGAGCCGGGGACTCCGTTCCGCTCCAGCGACCACGACCCGGTGGTCATCGGCGTGAACTCGGCGGCGGTGCCGGTCACGGTCGACCTGGTCAGCATCAACGACTTCCACGGGCGGCTCGAGGCGATCGCGCCGGCAGGGGGCGCGGCGGTGCTCGGCGGTGTCGTCAACCAGTACCGGGCTGCGAACCCGAACACCGCGTTCGTCGCGGCGGGCGACCTGATCGGTGCATCGACGTTCACGTCGTTCATCCAGAAGGACAAGCCGACCATCGATGCGTTCAACGCGATGGGACTCGACGTCAGCTCGTTCGGCAACCACGAGTTCGATCAGGGGCGCGCGGATGTCGATGACCGCATCCTGCCCGCGGCGAACTGGCCGTATCTGGCGGCGAACCTCTACGACAGGTCGACCGGTGAGCCGGCCTTCCAGGAGTACGAGCTGAAGGAGTACGAGGGCGTGACCATCGGCTTCATTGGCGCGGTGACCGAGGAACTGCCGACCCTGGTCAGCCCGGCGGGCATCGCCACGCTCGAGGTGAAGCCCATCGTCACCGAGGTCAACCGCGTCGCCGACGAACTCACCGATGGCGACGAGACCAACGGCGAGGCCGACGTGCTCATCCTGCTGGTGCACGAGGGGGCGGCGACGCCGGACATCGCGAGTGCGACCGACGACTCGCGATTCGGCCAGATCGTCACCGGCGTCGACCCCGGCATCCGGATGATCATCTCGGGCCACACGCACCTCGCGTACGACCACGAGATCCCGATCCCTGGGACGAGCGACACCCGCCTGGTGATCTCGTCGGGTCAGTACGGCGAGAAGTTCGCCCACTCGGTGCTCACGTTCGACTCCGAGACGCACGAGTTGCTCGACGCCGACGCCGAGATCCTGAACCTGCCGGGTGCGGCAGCGCCGGATCCCGCGGTCGCGGCGATCGTGGCCGACGCGGTCGCGAAGGCCGCAACCCTCGGCAACGTCGCACTCGGGACCATCACCGAGGACATCCGCCGGGCGAAGCAGTCCAGTGGATCCGAGAACCGCGGCGGCGAATCGACGATCGGCAACCTGATCGCCGACGCCCAGCTGGATGCGACGATCGATCTCGGGACCGAGCTCGCGCTCATGAACCCAGGCGGCATCCGGACCGACCTGCTCTTCGCATCGAGCGGGGCGGGCGACCCGAACGGATCGGTCAACTACCGCGAGGCCGCGACGGTGCAGCCGTTCGCCAACACGCTCGTGACGATCGACCTGACCGGCGCGCAGCTGAAGGCGGTGCTCGAGCAGCAGTGGCAGCCCGCCGGATCGACGCGGCCATTCCTCAGGCTCGGCGTCTCGGAAGGCTTCTCCTACGTGTACGACCCGACCGCGGCGACGGGCTCCCGGATCGGCGCGATGTACCTGAACGGCGCGCAGGTCACGCCCGACCAGGTCATCCACGTCGTGACGAACTCGTTCCTCGCGGCGGGTGGTGACGCGTTCACCGCCTTCACGCAGGGCACGAACAAGGCCGACTCCGGACGGATCGACCTCGACGCGTTCGTCGACTTCATCGCCGGCAACTCGCCGCTCACCCCGGACTACGCCCAGCGCGCGGTCGGCGTCGTCCTGACGCCGCCTGCCGATGGCGTGGCGTACGCGGAGGCCGAGTCGGTGACGCTGACGCTGTCGTCGCTGCTGTTCAGCAACGGCGGGGCTCAGAGCGGCCAGGCGACCGTGAGCCTCGGCTCGACGGCGCTCGGAAGCGCGGCCATCGACCCGACGATCGTCGACACCACCGACGAGCAGGGTCGCGCGACTGTCACGATCACCATCCCCGAGGGGGTATCCGGTCCGCAGACGCTCGTCGTGAGCGGCCCCGGCGGCACCTCGGTGGCGGTTCCGATCGAGGTGGCCGTGCCGGTCGAGCCGGTCAAGACGACGAGCTTCGGGTCGGTGAACCGGCTGCTCTCCTTCGGCGGCCGCAACGTCGACTACACGCTGCACGTGGTGGCGGCCGACGGCTCGGAGCCGGTCGGCGAGGTCACGATCTACGACGGGCGCCGCGTGCTGACGACGGCCTCTCTCGAAGTCGGAGATGACGGACGGCTGACCGTGCGCCTGCCGCGCCTGTCGCGCGGCATCCACCTGGTGACGGCGGTGTTCGAAGGCGAGGGCTTCCTCGACTCGCGGACCTGGCCGTCGCTCGTCCTGGTGCTCTGAAGGGGCGGCGGCGCTCCCGTCGAGTGTCGCCGGCCCCGCCAGCCGTAGAGGACGAGTGGCGCAGCGGCATACACTGGCACATCGATCCCCTGCGCCCCGATGTCTTCATCGCCACCGACGTGCGCCTAGCCGGTGCCGATGGTGGAACTGTCGTCGCGCGGCACAGCGCGGCTGCCTACGGCCGCTGGGAACCGTACGCCACGGCCTTCGGCGAGGTCACTATCGTCGGTCGGACGGCGCAGTGGCACGCGGGCGCCGCGGACATCCCGGTGACGGGGAGCGGTGTCGACGCACGGCTCGTGCGGGGTTACTCGGGGTTCGTGGGGCTGGTCTCGGCCTTGCCCGCGCTGTGGAAGCAGTTCAGTCGACTCGGCGACAGTTCATCGATCTTCATCGGACGGCCGCCGGAGCCGCTCTCGCTCCTGCTGTTCCTTCGTGCCCGTGCCGTCAAGGCTCGGCATATCGCGGTCGTGGCCACCGAGCCGGAGCAATTCATGCGCGGCGTCGTCCCCGGGCCCGTGGGGAGACTGGCGGGTCGCGCGCTCGGCGGCGCCGTGCGGCACGTCGTCAGGAACTCGGTGGCCGTGGTGTACGTCACCCAGGAATGGCTCCAGTCCAGGTATCCCGCGACCGCCGGCACACCAACCATTGGGCGGCCCAACGTCGTACTGAGTGACGCGGACTTCGCACGCCGGCCGCGTCGCGTGCCCCGCAGCGAATCGGGCTTCGCATTGGTTTCGATCGGCAACGTCAATTCGCGTGCCAAGGGAGCAGAGGATCTCGTCAAGGTCGTCGAGGAACTACGGCGGGCCGGGCACGATGCCACCCTCCGTGTCGCCGGTGGCGGTTCTCGGCTCTCTCTGCTCCGCAGGCATGCATCGCGCCAGGGGCTCGCCGAGCACGTTCATTTCGAAGGTCACGTCTCGTCCCGGGCTCAGATACGGGACCTCCTCGATCACGCTGACGTGTACCTGACGATGTCCAGAGCCGAGGGACTTTCGCGATCCACGGTCGAAGCGATGGCGAGGGGGCTCCCGGTCGTGTCGACCCGCGCCGGCGGGATATCGGAGCTCGTCCGGGCACAGCAGCTCGTCCCGATCGGCGACCCGTCTGCTGCTGCCCGCGCCATCGTGGCGATCGTTCGCGACCGGCATGCCTACGCCGAGGCATCCACAGCGAGTCTCACCGCCGCTCGCGCCGCCGCGTCCTCCGCCGAGCCTCAGCGTCTGAGTGAGTTCCTGTCGGCTCTGACCTGACCTCCGCGGGCCGGATGCAGACGGATCCGATGGTTGCGGATGGCGATCCTTGTTGCCAGAGCAGCGGCCGCGAGGAGGACGAACACGAGCGCGAGCGGGTACACCGTGTTCTTCAACTGTGCCAGTAGGTCAGACCTCATGGCATAGGGAATCGCGGAGACGAGCAGCGGATAGACGAAAGGCGCGAACCGGGTGGACCGGGGCGACGCGACGTGTGCCGAGCGCCAGGTCATGACGAGCAGGGCGCCGACCGCTGCGCCGACGACGGCCGTGCCGACCAGGCCGAAGTTGAGGTAGGCCTCGGTCGGCATCGCGAATCCGAAGCCCTGGTTCGGGTCGTCGAAGTGGATGAGGTCGCGGTACACGAAGGTTCCCGTCGCAGGAATCGCTCCGAACAGGGCACGGGACAAAGGGCCGGGGAGCATGTATTCCAGCGCCACCAGGTAGGTGCTCCCGTAGAAGAAGGAGTGCTCCGAGGGGACGAGAGTGGTGACGTTGTACGTCAAGCGCTGCGGTGTCGCGGTCTGCCTGAGGAGCTCTTCGACGATGGGGTATCCCGGCCCGGTTTGCACCGACCGGAACTGCGATACGGCGACGAACGCCATGGCGACGACCACAGCCCCCAGGATCAGCCAGACCCAGCGGATCCTCCGTCCTGACCGGCCGAAGTAGTAGACGAAGATGATCGCCGGCGGGATCGCCTCTGCGCGGGAGCCCAGGAACACCACGCTCACGATCAGCACCGACGCCAAAAGCACACCGTCCAGTCGGCTCAGGGGGAACCGTCCCCGAGCCACGTTCGCGTGCATCACCATCAGGGCCGACACCGGTATCAGCACGTCGCCGATCACAGCAAGCGACGTCACGGCCGTGAAGTCCAGTTGGTTGCTTCCGTACACGGAATCGAAGACCGTGCCCTGGGTGACGATCTGAACGATCCTGATCGCCAGGGCGACGGCAAGACCTGCGCGGCCGGCGACGGTTAGCACAGAACGCTGGCGCAGCGCCGTCAACCGGGACTCCGGCGACAGGGCACCTGCGGACGGCGGCAGGGCTTCCGGCCGCGAGACCGCGTGCACGAATGCACCTCCCAGTAGCGCGGACAAGGTGAATCCGCACATGACGCTGACCGTGACCGGGGACAGCGTGGAACGCGCTATCGACGCGATGCCGTTGCCCGTGGCGACCATGTACAGCTGCGGGACGACGAAGGCGTAGAAGATGTAGAGCAGGGGGAAGGCGGAGGGTCGCACGGACGCGAGCGGGTCCGCGGGTGCGCGAACGAGGACGATCACGCAGGCGCTGAGCACCGTGCACGACGTCACCACAACGGCGATGGCGGCGAGGAGGTCGGACTGCGCTGCTGCGAGGGCGTAACTTCCCGAAAGGACTCCCGCGAACAGGATTCCGATCACCAGCGCGCGCGGTTCCGGACGGCGCCAAAGGGGCATCGACTGGCTCATGGACGCTCCCCGGGGCTGTGCCGTTCAGCGTCAGGATACAGTGGCGGCCGTGAGGCTAGCGCAGCGATGAACGAGACGGACCGTGGCAGAGTCGTCGTGATCGGTCAGGGCTACGTGGGACTCCCGGTCGCCATGCGTGCCGTCGACGTGGGCTGGGACGTCATCGGGATAGACGTCGACCCCCGCCGGATCGAGAGTCTCCGGTCGGGTCGCTCCTACGTCGATGACATCAGCGATGAGCAGCTGTCCGCGGCCGCGGCATCGGGCCGATATCGCGCGACCGATGACTATGCCGCAGCCGCCGGCTTCGACTTCGCGGTCATCACGGTTCCCACGCCGCTCAAGGACGGCCTCCCCGACCTGTCGTTCGTGGAGGGTTCCGGGAGGTTGCTTGCGCCGATGATCACCCGCCGTTCCACCGTGATCCTCGAATCGACGACCTATCCGGGCACCACCCAGGAAGTGCTCGTGCCGTTGCTCGAGGCAGGCTCGGGGCTCGCAGCGGGTGCCGACTTCCACGTCGGGTACAGCCCGGAGCGCATCGACCCGGGCAACACCACCTGGGGATTCGTGCAGACTCCGAAGGTCGTGTCCGGGATCGACGGTCCGTCTCTCGAGAGTGTGCAGGGCTTCTACGACACCCTCGTCGACACGACGGTGCCGGTGTCGTCGCCGAGGGAGGCCGAGCTCACGAAGCTGCTGGAGAACACCTTCCGCCACGTCAACATCGCCTTGGTGAACGAGCTGGCCGTCATCGCCCGCGAACTCGGCGTCGACGTGTGGGAGTCGATCGATGCCGCCGCGACCAAGCCCTTCGGATTCATGAAGTTCAGCCCGGGGCCGGGAGTCGGCGGTCACTGCCTCCCCGTCGACCCGAGCTACCTCTCGTGGCAGGTGCGCAACAAGCTCGGCCGGAGCTTCCGATTCGTGGAGCTCGCCAATGACATCAACGATCACATGCCCGACTACGTCGTTCAAAGGCTGGTGCTCCTGCTCGACTCGGTGCGCCTGCCCGTGAAGGGAGCGAAGATCCTGCTCGCCGGCCTGGCGTACAAGCGCAACACCGGAGACATCCGGGAAGCCCCCTCCCTGCGGCTCATCGAACTGCTCGCGGAGCATGGGGCCGAGCTGTCTGCAGCCGACGAGCACGTCGAGCCGCATCGCTGGCCCGCCGGTGTCGCCAAGGTCGAGCTCACGGCAACGTCGATCGCGGACGCCGACGCGGTCGTGCTGGTGACGGATCACGACGACTTCGATCTCGGGTTGCTGGCATCCGCCGGCGTTCCGGTGCTGGACACCCGCAACCGGGTGTCGGGGACGAACGTGGTCGCGCTCTGATGAAGGTCGTCATCACCGGAGGCGCCGGATTCATCGGCACGAACCTCGCGCTGCACTTCAATGAGGTGACACCCGACGTCGACGTCGTGCTGGTCGACGATTACAGCAACTCGGCCCCGCAGAACACGGAGGGCATCCGCGCGGAGGTGGTGGAGGCGTCGGTCCTCGATACCGAGGCGATGCGCCGCGCGTTCTCGGCTGCGTCATCCATCGTCCACCTCGGCGCTCTAGGTAGCGTGCCGAGATCCGTCGTCGACCCGCGGGCCACCCATGACGCGAACGCGACAGGGACACTCAACGTGCTGCAGGTCGCGCGCGACCTCGACATCGAGCACGTCGTCGTCTCGTCCTCGAGCTCGGTGTACGGCAGCAATCTCGCCCTGCCGAAGTCGGAGTCCGACTGGACTCACCCGCTCAGCCCCTACGCGGTCTCGAAGCTCGCGACCGAGGCCTACACCTACGCGTTCGCGAACACCTACGGCATGAAGACCTTGCCCTTCCGCCTCTTCAACGTCTATGGCCCTCGACAGTCCGCTCGGCACGTCTACGCCGCCGTGGTGCCCATGCTCATCGAGCGCATCCTCGACGGGCGGCCCCTCGAGATCCACGGTGACGGCGAGCAATCGCGGGACTTCACCTATGTCGCGACGGTGTGCGCGACCGTCCACGATGCGGTCATGCGGCGCGTCAGCTCATCCACACCCGTCAACCTCGCCTTCGGCACGAACACCACGATCAACCAGGTCGTCGGTGAGCTGGAAGCCATCGCCGGTCGTCGCTTCCCCGTCGAGCATGTCGGCCCGCGAAAAGGAGACGTGCGGGCGTCGATGGCTGACGGCCGCCTCGTCCGAGAGCTCTTCCCCGCCGTCGAGCCCATCCCGCTCGCGGAGGGACTCGCCGCGACCTGGGGGTGGTTCGCTGGCGAGGTCTCCGCTACCTGAGGGCGAGCATCGCTTTCACGATCGCTTCGATGACAGGCGCGAGCACCTCGGAGTTAGGACGCGCTCATGTGGTCGGCGTCGCGGGACATGACGTGATTTCCATCGAGCAGACCGCATTCGTCGGAACAGAGCACGTCGGCCGGCGAGAAGAAGGCGTCGGCATGCTCGTCGGCGAGTTCAGCGGACACTACCGAGACCCCCTCTGGCACGCCTGAGCGCCAGAGGGCCTCCGCTTTCGGCGCGAGAGTCGATCCGCCGTAGAAAGTGGCAACGTGCGATGCGTATAGCACCACGTCCGGTTCGAGGGCGGCGATCGCATCGGGCGCGTTCCGCTGCCAGCTCTCGCACGCGACGACCAGCTCTTCCGCTGCCTGCGGCTGCGGATTGTCGACGCCTTCCGCCAGGGGGCAGCCATTCATGCCGACGATGTACGCCTTCCACCCATTCGCCTGCGCGGCCGCGTCCACCGCCGGCCACCAATGACCGGCCTGGGAATCGCCGGTCAGGACGACGCGCACTGACCCATCAGGGTCGCCGCCTTCGCAGACCTTCAACTCGAGGCCGAAGCAATCGTTCGTGAACACCTCGGCGAGGTCGCCATCGATGCCGGAGAGCTGCGGCACGGCATTCTCGGGGACGAAGGACGAACTGTCGGGCGATCTCTCAGGGCTCAGCACGATCCGACCGTCGACGATCGAGGCCGTCGGGTGCCCGATCGCCGGTGCCGTCACCGCCGGGCCTCCCGTCGTCGGAGAGGACGACAGGACGACCGAGGCGCCGATGACGATCGCGGCGGTCGCGGCGACCCCGCTCAGCAATACCCGGGGGAAACCGGACGTGACGCGGAGACGGCTCACCGGTCGCTCGATCAGCGCATAGGTGGCGATAGCCAGCACGAGCGCGACAGCGAACAGCACCAGCCGCATCACCGGCGGGGCCCCGACGATCGGCAGCCCGAACAGCAGAACCGGCCAATGCCAGAGGTAGAGCGGATAGGAGATGTCACCGACCCGCCGCGGCGCCCACAGCCCGAGCACCCGCCCGACGGCCGTCTGCGTATGCAGTCCCGCCCAGAGGATCAGCGCTGCGCCGAGAGTCGGGACCAGTGCGGCGAAGCCCGGGATGGGTACGAACTCGGTGAAAGCGATCCCCGACACCAGGATCGCGACGACGCCGACCGCTCCGGCGACCTCGGCCGCCCAGCGCGGAGGCGCTCTGGTCACGAGTGTCGTTGCCACCGCGAGCGCGGCGCCGATTGCCAACTCCCAGGCGCGAGTGGCCAGGGAGTAGAAGGCGAAGGTCGGAAGGAGATCGGTCAGCACGACGGAGAGGATCAACGACAGCAGGAATACCGCGAGAATGATCGCCAGAACGGAAGGCCGCCACGCCTTCCGGGCGAGTACGACGCCGATGAGCAGAAGCGGCGGCCAGATGAGGTAGAACTGCTCCTCCACCGCAAGCGACCAGAAGTGCCGGAAGAGGGATGGCTGCGCCTGGGCGAAGTACCCCGCCGGGTTGGCGGCAAGGTGGACATTGGCGAGGAAGGCTGACGACCAGGCGGCGTCGCGGACGACCTCGAGGAACGGGACCACGAGTACCGGAGGAAGGCGACGATCAGGGTGGCGAGGGTCACCACGATGGCCGCGGGCAGGATCCGGCGGGCGCGGCGGCCGTAGAAGGTCAGGAGTGACGGCCGGCCGGACCGCTCGACCTCGCGCAGGAGGAGGCCGGTAATGAGAAAGCCGGAGATGACGAAGAAGACGTCGACTCCGACGAATCCGCCGGGGAGCGTCGTCGGGAAGAAGTGATATCCGACGACGAGCCCGACGGCGACGGCGCGAAGTCCCTGGATGTCGGCGCGCCGAGGCGGGTTGTCGGCGGGCCGAGTCAGATTCGACCGTTCCCCGTTCATCGTCGGATCATATGGCCCGCGATGACCCGCTTGGGCCTGACCTCTTCTCATATGACACACTAAATGGTCGGAACTCTCCCCGACCGGTACACGACCAGACAGGTGCGCCGTGGCGACTACCGGACTCCCCCTACGGGTGATGCAACGCCTCGCATCCCGCCCCGTGACGCGTTTCGGTACCCAGATCGTCTTCGACGCGGCCGCCTGGTTTCTTGCCATTCTGCTCGGCAACTTCTTCCGATTCGGGTTCGATCTCGGCCGGATCAGCTGGACCGCACTCATCGTGACGGGCTCAGCGGTCGTCGTCGTCCAGATCGCCGTCGGCGTCGCCCTTTATCTCTACCGAGGGCGGCACCCGTACGGGAGCTTCGCCGAGGTGCGGACACTCGTGATCGTCATCCTGATCACGACGCTCGTCGTCGGCGCTGCGACCATCCTGTTCGGCAATCGGTTCGGGCTGCCCCGGAGCACCGTCATCATCGCGGCACCCCTGGCGCTCGTGCTCATGGCATCGCTCCGGTATATCAAGCGCCTGCTCGTCGAGCGCGCCCACCGGTTCGATGTCGACGCCCGCGCGACACTGGTGTACGGGGCGGGCTACCTGGGGTCGACCATCGTGCGCCGGATGCAGACGGAGCGCCACTCCAAGTACCGTCCGGTGGGGCTGATTGATGACAACCCCAAGCGCCGGAACGTCTGGTTCGACGGGGTTCCGGTGCTCGGAACCGGGAGCGAACTGCTTCAGGTAGCTCGGGCGACAGAGGCCACCATCCTGGTCATCGCGATCGCTCGTGTCGATTCCGACATGTTGCGCACGATCTCCGACGCAGCGGCGAAGGCGGGACTCGTGGTCCAGGTGCTTCCCTCCCTTGAAGAGGTGCTCGGAGGCAAGACCCACCTCCGCGACCTCCGCGACCTGTCGATCGAAGATCTGATCGGTCGCCATCCGGTCGACACGAACCTGGACTCCATCGCGGGGTATCTGACCGGCAAGCGCGTGCTCGTCACCGGCGCCGGGGGATCGATCGGGTCGGAGCTGTACCGCCAGATCCTCCGGTTCTCTCCGGGCGAGCTGATGATGCTCGACCACGACGAGACGGGACTGCAGACCACCCAGCTCTCCGCGTCGGGCCACGGGCTGCTCGACACGGCGGAGGTCCTCCTCGCCGACATCCGGGATCCTGAGGCGCTCGGCGCAATATTCTCGGAGCGCCGGCCCGAGGTCGTCTTCCATGCGGCCGCCCTGAAGCATCTGCCCATGCTCGAGCAGTTCCCCGAGGAGGCATGGAAATCCAACGTGCTCGGAACTCGCAATGTGCTGGAGGCCGCGCTCGCCGTGGGCGTCGAGACGTTCGTGAACATCTCGACCGACAAGGCGGCGTTCCCCACCAGCGTGCTCGGTGATTCGAAGAGGCTGGGCGAGATGCTCACGGCGGGGGTCGCTCTCCGATCGGGGCGCCGCTACCTGTCCGTGCGCTTCGGGAACGTCCTCGGAAGCCGGGGGTCGATGCTCCCGATGTTCAGCGCGCTCATCGAGTCCGGTGGCCCGCTCTACGTCACCGACCGCGACGCAACGCGGTTCTTCATGACCATCCCCGAGGCTTGCCAGCTGGTCGTCCAGGCCGGGGCGATCGGCGAACCGGGCGAGGTGCTGATCCTCGACATGGGAGAGCCGGTGCGGATCCTCGACGTCGCCAAGCGGATGATCGCGATGTCGGGCCGGCCGATCGAGATCGTCTTCTCTGGACTGCGCCGTGGTGAGAAGCTGCACGAGGATCTCGTCGGGGACAACGAGACAGGCGAGCGTCGCATCCACCCCAAGATCTCGCACACGACGATCGAACCCGTCGCGCTCGAGGAGCTCTCCAAAGCGGAATGGGACGCTCGGCGAGCGCCGCCCCCGTTGTGACATGGACATGTCCCACGCACTGACCGCTGCAGCCATCGCGTTCGGGGTCGCCGTGATCGCTCCGACGCTCGTCATCCCCGTCCTCCGTCGCCTCCGGGCCGTCGATGTCCCCTCCGGACGCTCCCTGCATGACCGCCCGGCGATCCGCGGAGTCGGACTCGCGCCCTTGCTCGGTTTTCTCGCCGCATGCGGATTCCTTCTCGCGGTCGAGGGTCACCCCGTCATCGTCGTCGCGGCGGCTGCCGGGTCGGCGGCCTCGGTCCTCGGGCTCCTCGAAGACGCCCGCGGAGTATCCGTGGGACGACGTGCGGCGGGCCAGGTGCTCATCGCACTCGCCGCCACGGCGGCGTTGATCGCCGGCACCGGAGCGAGCTGGCTCCTCGTCCCGCTGGGCGTGATCGGGATAGCGGCGTACATCAACGTCGCCAACTTCATGGACGGGGTCGACGGCATCTCGGGCCTGCACGGGATCGTGGCCGGCGCGACGCTGGCGATCGCGGGAGCGGGGACCGATCGCGGCTGGCTGCTGCAGGCCGGACTCGTGATCGCGGCGTCGTTCGCGGCCTTCCTGCCGTGGAACCTGCTGCGACGTGGGACGTTCCTCGGTGACGCCGGGAGCTACCTCCTGGGTGCGACCGTGTCGGTCCTCT
>JBDSKH010000017.1:0-6279 GCA_039917005.1 Pseudolysinimonas sp. | reverse complement strand
CCGGTGCTGACGCTCACCATCGGTGACGTGCCCGCGGCGCTGGAGCAGTTGCGCGCTGCGATCGGCTGACCATGGTCGTGGAGATCTCCGCCTCATCGAACCCCTTGCGGTCGCCCTCCGACCGCCGCCTGAATCGGATCGCCGGCCCCAGCGCCCTGATCATCTTCGGGGTGACCGGTGATCTGTCACGCAAGAAGCTCATGCCCGCGGTGTACGACCTGGCCAACCGCGGGCTCCTGCCGCCTGGATTCGGTCTGGTCGGTTTCGCCCGGCGCGACTGGGACGATCAGGACTTCGAGAAGGAGGTGCGCGACGCGATCGAGAAGTACGCGCGCACGCCATTCGATGAAGACGTCTGGCGCCAGCTGAAGGTCGGCATCCGCTTCGTGCAGGGTGAATTCGATGACGATGCCGCCTTCGACACCCTGAAGGAGACGCTCGAAGAGCTCGACCGCGATCGCGGCACGATGGGCAATCACGCGTTCTACCTGTCGATTCCGCCGAAGTCGTTCCCGCAGGTGACGGAGCAGTTGCGTCGCTCGGGACTCGCCGAGCAGCACGACGGGCAATGGCGGCGGGTCGTCATCGAGAAACCGTTCGGCTCCGACCTGAAGACCGCGCGCGAGCTCAACGACGTAGTCGAGAGCGTCTTCCCGCCCGACAGCGTGTTCCGCATCGACCACTACCTGGGCAAGGAGACGGTGCAGAACATCCTGGCGCTGCGCTTCGCCAACCAGCTGTACGAGCCGATCTGGAACGCCAACTACGTCGACCACATCCAGATCACCATGGCTGAAGACATCGGAGTCGGCGGGCGCGCGGGTTACTACGACGGCATCGGCGCCGCTCGCGACGTCATCCAGAACCACCTGCTGCAGTTGCTCGCCCTCACGGCGATGGAGGAGCCCGTGTCGTTCGACGCGGCCGACCTGCGCGCTGAGAAGGAGAAGGTGCTCTCCGCCGTCTCGCTGCCCGACGACCTCTCCACGGTCACCGCGCGCGGGCAGTACGCGGGCGGCTGGCAGGGCGGGCAGAACGTTCTCGGCTTCCTCGAAGAGGACGGCATGAGCCCGCAGTCGGTGACCGAGACCTACGCCGCGATCCGGCTCGACATCAACACCCGGCGCTGGGCGGGCGTGCCGTTCTACCTGCGAGCAGGCAAGCGACTCGGGCGGCGCGTGACCGAGATCGCCGTAGTCTTCAAGCGGGCGCCGCAATACCTGTTCGCGGCGAGCCAGACCTCGGCGCTCGGGCAGAACGCGCTCGTCATCCGGGTCCAGCCCGACGAAGGCGTCACCATCCGCTTCGGATCCAAGGTCCCCGGCGCCGGCATGCAGGTGCGCGACGTGACCATGGACTTCGGATACGGCCACGCCTTCACCGAAGCCAGCCCCGAGGCGTATGAGCGCCTGATCCTCGACGTTCTGCTCGGCGATCCCCCGCTCTTCCCCCGCCACCAGGAGGTGGAGCTCAGCTGGATGATCCTCGATCCGATCGAGGAGTACTGGGCGACGCTCGGCCAGCCTGAGCAGTACAAGCCGGGAACCTGGGGGCCGCCATCGGCCGACGAGCTGCTCGCTCGCGACGGTCGCACCTGGAGGCGCCCATGATCGTCGAACTGCCCGACACGACGACCAACGCGGTCGCCAAGGCCCTCGTCAAGATCCGCGAGGAGGGCGGAGCGGTCGCACTCGGCCGTGTGCTGACCCTGGTCATCGCCACGCCGCTGGGTGAAGAAGAGGAGGCCATCGAGGCCGCCAACGACGCCTCGCGCGAGCACCCCATGCGAGTGATCGTGCTCTCCAAGCATTCGGGCGGACGTCAGCGAGAAGCCGCGAAACTCGACGCCGAGATCCGGGTCGGCGGAGACGCCGGCGCCAGCGAGGTCATCGTGCTGCGCGCCTACGGCGACACCGCAGCCGACGAGGAGGGGCTCGTCACCGGGCTCCTGTTGCCCGACGCCCCCGTGGTCGTCTGGTGGCCGAATCAAGCGCCCGACGGCCCGAGCGGGTCGCCGCTCGGCCGGATCGCACAGCGTCGCATCCCCGATGCCGCCGCGGCGACGAACCCCCTGCAGGCTCTCGAGAGCCTCGGCGCCCACTACTCCCCGGGCGACACCGACTTCGCCTGGACCCGCCTGACCCTCTGGCGTGCGCAGCTCGCCGCTGTCCTCGATCAGCCGCCGTACGAGCCGGTCACCGGCGTGCACGTCACCGGATCCTCGGACTCCCCCTCGACCGAGCTGCTCGCGGCGTGGTTGCAGCAGCAACTCCAGGTGCCGGTGTCGCTCGACATCACGAATCCCACGCACGGCAGCAGCGGAATCCACGGGGTGCGGCTCGACCGCGCCACCGGCCCGATCAACCTCGAGCGTCTCCAGCCGAACGTGGCGACCCTCACGCAGCCGAATCAGCCCACGCACGACATCTCGCTGCCGCGACGCAACCTGCGTGACTGCCTCGCAGAGGAATTGCGTAGGCTCGACCCCGACGACCTCTTTGGCGAGGTCGTGCAGAATGGCCTCGGCGCGCTGAGCGCCCCGGCGACGAACAAGCGGTCCCGGTCCGGGAAGGATCGGTCCCCGAAGAGCCGGAGCTAGCGTGACCAACGAACGACGGGTGCTTGTGCATCCGGACAAGGAAGCGCTCGCCGGCAGTGTCGCCGCACGCTTCCTCACCAAGATCATCGACGTCCTCGAAGAGCAGGAGCAGGCTCACGTCTGCCTCACGGGCGGCACGATGGGGTCTGCCGTGCTCGAGGCGATCGCCTCGTCACCGGCACGCGACAGCGTCGACTGGTCCCGCATCCACTTCTGGTGGAGCGACGAGCGCTATCTGGCCCACGGCGACACCGATCGCAACGACACCCAGTCGCGTGCTGCCCTGCTCGACGGGCTGACCCTGGATGCCGCCCAGATCCACGCGCTTCCCGCACCGGGCGAGCAGGCCGACATCGACGCCGCGGCGCTCGCGTACGAGGCGGAGCTCGCCGCTTCCGGCGTGGACGGCGCCCGGTACCCGAAGTTCGACGTCATGTTCCTCGGCGTGGGTCCTGACGGGCACGTCGCGTCGCTCTTTCCCGACCATGCCGCGGTACACGAGACCGAGCGGGTCGTCGTCGCCGAGACCGCGTCGCCGAAGCCGCCTCCCGAGCGCCTGAGCTTCACGCTCCCGGTGATCAACTCGGCGGATCGCATCTGGCTGGTGCTGGCCGGCGCCGACAAGGCCGGTGCTCTCGGCCTCGCCCTGGCCGGCGCGAACATGAACGATGTGCCGGCCGCGGGCGTCGAGGGGCGCAAGCGCACGGTGTTCTTCGTCGACCAGGAGGCCGCGGCGGAGGTCCCCGAGAACCTGATCACGCCCCAGTACTACTGGACCTCGGCGCACGAGATCCAGGAGTAGCGGGCTACTTTTTCGAGGGCGTCGTAGTGCCGCGTCGTGCCCGCAACTGGTCGAGGGCCTCTTCGAGCAGCTGCTCGGCCTCGGTGTCGGAGCGCCGCTCCTTCACGTAGGCAAGGTGGGTCTTGTACGGCTCCATCTTGGCGAGCTGGGGAGGGTTGTCCTTGTCCCGGCCGGCGGGCAGACCCGAGTTCGGGCTGTCGATGACCTCGGGGATCTCCTCCGCGGGGAGGTTCGCCGCGAAGTGACGCACCGTCTCGTTGCCGAGGGCGTCCCAGAACGAGATCGCGACACGGTCGGCGTGATAGCCGCGGTCCTGCTCGCCCATCGGACCTGATCCGACCCGTGAGCCACGGATCGCGCTGCCGCCTGAAGCCATGCTTTCGTCCCCTTTGAAGGATGGTCGGGTCTAAGGATGCGCCGCTGTGCCTATTGATTCGGGCGCCTTAGGCGCCCGAATCGAACTTGATGATGAGTCCCAGCACGATGATGCAGGCGACCCACACGAGCCCGAGGATGACCGTGATCCGGTTGAGGTTGCGCTCTGCGACACCCGAGGCACCGAGGTTGGAGGTGACGCCGCCGCCGAACATGTCGGAGAGGCCGCCACCGCGACCGCGGTGGAGAAGGATGAGCAGCGTCAGCAACAGGCTGGTGATGCCGAGCAGCACCTGCACGATGACCTGGAGAATTTCCACGGGAAGCCTTTCGAAACGGCACTGGCTCTAGAAGCTCAGAGGCCAGCGTTCAGTATAAGCCGACGGTGCGGCGGATCGGATTCAGCGGGTCACGTGCCGACGTGCTTCTGGAAGCGCACGATGCTTGCGAACTCGTCGATCTGGAGGCTGGCGCCGCCGACCAGGGCCCCGTCCACATCCACTTCGCGCATGAAGCCGGCGATGTTGCCCGACTTGACCGACCCGCCGTACAGGATGCGCGTCGATTCGGCCGCCTCGGCGCCGAGCACCTCGGAAAGCACCTCGCGCAACGCCGCACAGACCTGCTGCGCCTGCTCGCTCGTCGCCGGCTGCCCGGATCCGATGGCCCAGACGGGCTCGTAGGCGACGACGATCTCGCTGCCCTTCTTGACGCCCTCGAGCGCGACGCGCAATTGGGCGACCGGGACGGCGCTCGGTCCGTGCTTCTCGAGGTCGTCGGCGGTCTCGCCGACGCACACGATCGGCACGATGCCATGACGATGCGCGGCCGCCACCTTTCCGGCGATCTGCTCGTCGGTCTCGCCGTGATACTGGCGGCGCTCGGAGTGGCCGATGATGACGTACTTCGTGTCCAGCGCCGCAAGGAAGGCGCCCGAGATCTCGCCGGTGTAGGCGCCGTCATCGTGCTCCGACAGGTCCTGCCCACCGAACGCCAGAGGAAGGTCGTCCGCGTTCACGAGCGTCTGCACGCTGCGCAGGTCGGTGAAGGGCGGGAAGACCGCCACCTCGACCGCACCGAAGTCGTGACGGGCGTCGGAAAGGGTCCACGCGAGCTTCTGGACGAACGCGATCGACTGGAGGTGGTCGAGGTTCATCTTCCAGTTGCCGGCGATGAGCGGCGTGCGGTCCTTCTTCACTTCTGCCATCCGAGGACCTCCAGGCCGGGGAGCTTCTTGCCCTCGAGGAACTCGAGGCTGGCACCGCCGCCGGTCGACACGTGGCCGAACTGGTCGTCGGTGAATCCGAGCTGACGTACTGCGGCAGCCGAATCGCCGCCGCCGACGACTCCGAGCCCGCTGACCTTGGTCAGCGCTTCGGCGACCGCCTTCGTACCGGCCGCGAACGGCGCGAGCTCGAAGACGCCCATCGGGCCGTTCCAGAACACCGTGGTGGACGATGCGATCAGCTCGGCGAAGTGCGCGGCGGTATCGGGCCCGATGTCGAGTCCCAGGCCGTCCGCACCGAATTCGGTGTCCTCGATCGAGTCGGCCGCGGCGACGACGTGGCGGGCGTCGGCGCTGAAGCTCTCGGCGACCACGACATCCGTCGGCAGCACGAGCTCGACCCCGCGATCGGCGGCCTCGCCCAGGTAGCGGCGGGCTTCGGTGAGCCCGTCGGCGTCGAGCAGGCTCTTGCCGATCGGGTAGCCCTGCGCCTTGAGGAACGTGAAGAGCATTCCTCCGCCGATCAGGATGCGATCCACCTGCGGCAACAGCGCGTCGATCACGCCGAGCTTGTCGCTGACCTTCGACCCGCCGAGCACCACGGTGTACGGCTTCTCGGCGTGCTTCGTCAGACGCTCGAGCACGTCGAGCTCGGTCGCGATCAGCAGTCCGGCCGCGCTCGGCAGTGTCTTCGGCAACTCGTAGACGCTCGCGTGGGCTCGGTGGACGGCGCCGAAGCCGTCGGAGACGACCACGTCGCCCATCGCCGCGAGCTCGTCGGCGAGCGACTGGCGGTCGGCCTCGTCTTTCGACGTCTCGCGCGGGTCGAACCGCAGGTTCTCGAGCAGGGAGACCCGTCCAGCCGGCCTGCCGAACGCGACGTCCTCACCGAGCAGTTCGCCCAGACGGGTCGCGACCGGAGCGAGACTGAACTTCGGGTCCGGCGTGCCGTCTGGCCTGCCCAGGTGCGACATCGCGACGACCCTCGACCCGGCATCCAGAAGCTTCTGGATCGTCGGGATGGAGGCGCGAACGCGCCCGTCGTCGGTGATCTCGGCGTCTTTCAGCGGGACGTTCAGATCGCAGCGGAGCAGAACGACTTTGCCCGACAGATCACCGAGACTCTCGATGGTGCGGAGACCCATTGACCGGCCTCAGAGCTTGTCGGCGACGTACTCGGTGATGTCGACGAGGCGGTTGGAGTAGCCCCACTCGTTGTCGTACCACGAGGCCACCTTGACCTGGTCGCCGATCACCTTGGTGAGCTTGGCGTCGAAG
>JBDSKH010000016.1:0-2946 GCA_039917005.1 Pseudolysinimonas sp. | reverse complement strand
TCTCGCGATCAAGGCCCGCTGAGGTGAGCTCCTCACGGGCGATCTGGTCGGCGGCTCGCAGGATCTCGAGCCGCTCGTAGGTGACCTCGCCGACGATCCGGATGCCGAGGCCGGGGCCCGGGACCGGCTGCCGCGCGACGATGACCTCTGGCAATCCGAGTTCGCGACCGATTGCTCGCACCTCGTCTTTGAAGAGCGTGCGCAGGGGCTCGACGAGCTCGAAGTCGAGATCGTCGGGCAGGCCGCCGACGTTGTGGTGGCTCTTGATGTTGGCAGTCCCGGTGCCGCCCCCGCTCTCCACCACATCCGGGTAGAGCGTGCCCTGCACGAGGAAGCGGATCGGGTCGCCCTCGGCCGCGAACTCCGCGACCAGGTCGGCCTGCGCCGCCTCGAACGTGCGGATGAACTCGCGCCCGATGATCTTGCGCTTCTCCTCCGGTTCGGTGACCCCGGCGAGCGCCGTCAGGAACCGCTCGCGTGCGTCCACCGTGACGAGGCGCACGCCGGTCGCCGCGACGTAGTCCTGCTCGACCTGCTCGCGCTCCTCGGCACGCAGGAGCCCGTGGTCGACGAAGACGCAGACCAGCTGATCGCCGACCGCCCGGTGCACCAGCGCGGCGGCAACGGCGGAGTCGACCCCGCCCGACAGCCCGCAGATGACGCGGCCCGAGCCGACCTGGGCGCGGATGCGATCGACCTGCTCGGCGATGACGTTGCCGCTGTTCCAGTCGGACGGGATGCCGGCGGCTCTGTGCAGGAAGTTCTCGAGCACCGCCTGCCCGTGCGCCGAGTGCTTGACCTCGGGATGCCACTGGACCCCGTAGAGCTTGCGCTCGTCGCTCGCGAAGGCGGCGACCGGCGTCGCGTCGCTGGAGGCCAGCACCTCGAAACCCTCGGGCGCGCGCACCACGGAGTCGCCGTGCGACATCCATGCAGTCTGCTCGTCGGGCTGCCCGCCCAGGAACACGCTGTCGGGCCCCGAGCGGTGGATCTGCGTCGACCCGTACTCGCGCCCCCCGGTCTGTGCGACCTCGCCGCCGAGCTGCTGCGCCATGATCTGGAAGCCGTAGCAGATGCCTAGCGTCGGCACCCCGAGCTGCAGGATGCCGGGGTCGAGATCGGGCGAGCCCGCCTCGTACACGCTCGAGGGACCCCCGCTCAGCACGATGCCGACCGGGTTACGCGCGGCCAACTCGGCCGCCGAGATGGTGTGCGGCACGATCTCGCTGTAGACCCCTGCCTCTCGCACGCGCCGGGCGATCAACTGCGCGTACTGGGCTCCGAAGTCGATGACCAGCACCGGGCGCGGCTCGGCGCCGGGGGATTCCGCCGCGGGCTCTGGCAGAGCGTCGCTCATACCGCGGCCCTGGCCGGGGCGGGCATGGCATCCAGTCGCTCGCGCACCCAGCGCGGCACCCGGAACTCGAAGAAGAACGAGAGCAGCGGCACGATGCCGCCGAGAGCGATGAACAGGAAGCGGCCGAACGACCAGCGGGTGAGACGCCAGAGGGCGAAGTCGCAGAGGAGGTACACGACGTAGAGCCAGCCGTGCAGGATCAGGATCGCGGTCGAGAGGTTGACGGCGGTGATCAGGTCACGCGGCTGCAGGGCGAGGAATCCGAAGGGGCCGCCGAGCTCGATGTCCACGCCCAGCAGGTAGCGGAACACCATCATCAGGCAGAGCAGCAACAGGAAGGTTCCTGTGACGATCGCCGAGACGCGGTAGACGGCGAGTACCGTGCGGATCCGCGAGACGTCGGCCGGGCGGATCGCGAGGGGCATGCCCTTATTCTACGGTCGCCTCTGCACTCGTCAGATCAGGGTGCTCCCTCTCCACCACATCCCGGACCAGCCGGTACCAGAGGTAGATCGCGAAGCCGGCGAAGATCGCCCATTCGAGCGCGTAGAAGATATTCAGCAGGTTGTAGCCGATCTCGCGCGACGGAGCCGGCGAGTAGATCTGCTCGAGCCCGGGCCACGCCTGATCGAGCACCAGATAGCCACCGTAGGCGGGCTGGGCCTCCGGCCAGATGTTGATGAGATCGGCAACCGAGATCGCGCTGCGCTCCCCCGCCTCGAAGTCGGATTCGGTTGGCGACTCGCTGGGCAGGTAGCGGCCCTCCAGTGGGCCGGCCGGCGGGGTGGCCGAGCCGGCGGCCTCGGCCGATGCCGCATCCGGCGCCCAGCCGAGAGCGATCGCGAGGGTGGCGCCGTCGACCGTGATGAAGTGGCCGACCAGCCAGGCACCATCCGCGGCTCCGCCGTTGTTGCGCCCGGTGAGCACCGTGAAGTCGCCCGGGACGAGCTCGCCGTCGACCGTCACCCGTCGTCCGAGCTGGGGCTGGGTGACCTCGGTCTGCGGCTGGGCGATCGAGGCCAGCGGGACCGCGACCTCCGAGTCCGGCGCGTCCGCTGCATCCACGTTCTCGACGCTGCGCGACAACTGCCACTGTCCGAGGGCGGCGAATCCGCCCGCGATGGCGAGGCAGAGCAGCAGCGCGGCGATCCAGCGCGGACGACGGGCGACGGCCCAGAAGAGGGATGCCATGGCTCAGTACTCCGGGTCGGGTTCGCGCACCGGCCGCGCGGTCTCCGACACGTCGCTCTGCGCCCCCGCCTGCTCGGCGAGCCGCATCTCGTCGGCGGAGGCGGTCTCCCCGTCATCGACCCCGCCCGACACCTCGGCGAACTCGTAGGGCACCTCGGAGGCCGCGACCTCGAGGGCAGCGGTGTCATCGCCCGACGCTCCGCCCATCGCCGCCTCGGCGAGTGCGAAGTCGCGATCACGTCCGGAGTCGCGGGCCAGGCTCTCGCGGCGCCGCGGGCGGAAGACGCGGGCGCCGATGCGCTCGGAGTTGACGGCGATGATCGGCCCGAGGATCGCCATGACGAGCACGTAGAGGCCGGCGAACGGCGTCAACCGTGCGTCCAGCCCGGCCATCGCGG
>JBDSKH010000015.1:0-4980 GCA_039917005.1 Pseudolysinimonas sp. | reverse complement strand
ACCGGCCCACCCTATCCACGGTTTCGAGACGCGTCGCCACGCGGCGCTCCTCACCCAGCGTGGGACATGATGAAGGCCAGCAGGTGGCTCCGCGAGTTGCCGTCGTCGATGGCCGCGTCGGGCAGCTCCCGCGCCGCGTCCAGCGCGGCCGACGCATCCTCGGGGCCGGCCAGCGCCTGGTACATCAGGATGAGGTCGGCGAACTGCGGCGCGGGGCCGCGTTCCAGCGCCTCGGCCACGTTGCGTCGGATCCGGTCGGGATCGCCGGCGAGGTATCCCGAGACCGCGCCCATCGGGATGAGCTGGATCCCGAGGATCGCTGCGGGCTCGGCGCTGAACCAGGTCGCGTAGTCGATCTTTCCGTCCCAGACGATTCCGACGACGTCGTGGCCGTAGTCCTCGTACGGAGTCGCGTCTGGATCGAAGCCGACCCACCCTGTGCGCGCCGCGAACGCCTCGGAGGACAGCATCCATGTCGCCTCACGCGCCAGGGGCGCATCATCTGTCACCTCTGCCCAGAGCCCGAGCCCGTTCCAGGCGGCAACCGCCTCCGAGCTGGATTCCTGGTTGTTGCCGTCGGCGAACGGTGCGGGTCCGGATGCCCACGAATGCCCGGAGTACGGATCGAACGTGCGACGAAGAGGGAAGAGCTCGGACGCGCTGCCGCTCGCCAGGTCGGCCGCCAATACCGTCATGACCGGTGCGATGTCGTCCCTCAGAGCGGAGTCGTCGGCGGCGACCAGCGCGGCCGCGTAGAGGAAGTACCCGTAGTGGAAGTGGTGATCGTTGAACTCCTCGGAGCCGAACGCCGGCTCCTGACCGACCACGCCGCCGGTCTCGGAGTCATACGAGAAGCACTTCGTCGCGCGTGTGTCGCAGCCCGACGGATCGGTCCAGGTGCGCAGCTCCTCCGAGAGACGCTCTCGCAGCTCGGCTGCCGCATCATCGGCACCGACCTGCTCGGCGAGCACCAGGAGGTCGGCGGCACGGGCGAGTGACTTACCCCCGAAGTAGCTGTCCTCGGCGAAGGTCGTGCCCGCCACGTCGTCGATCACGGCGGCGCGCAACTCATCGCGCTCCGAGTCGCTGATGTCGTCGAGCTGGAGGGTGCCCGCAGGATCGACTCGCGGCGTCGACCAGCCGAGCGTCGACCCCGAGCAGAGCTCGAGCACCCCGAGGAGCGTGGTGAACTCGCCGAGATCGCACGCCATCCCGTCTGCCTCGTCTCGGCCCGCCATCTGCTGCGGCGTCACCGCGATCAGGGTGGGTTCGTCCGACCCGGTCTCGTAACGCAGGTGGGTAGTGGTGGCGTCGTCGCCGACATCGAAGCTGGTCACCACGCCGGATACGGGGCCGGCCGACGCGGCGATCTTCGCGACGTCGCCGCCCTCGGGGATCGGGAACCACCGGACGGTTGCGCCGGCATCCAGAGAAACGGTCGTGCCGTCGGAGGAGAGGGCGCCGTCCGGGGCGATCATCGCGAAGCGCTGCCCCGCGACATCGACGACGGCGGTCCCGCCGTCGGGTGACATCGGCTCGGAGAGACTCACGGCCGTGTCTACGATCACCCGGTAGCTGACGATCGGCGAGCCGCGCGCGATGGTCACTTCGCCCTGCGGCTGTCCACCGTTGACCAGGGCGACGGTCACCGACACGTCGTCGGACCGCACGAGCTGCACGGAATCGGTGTGGGTCGTCACCGTCATGTCAGCGACCGCGGGCGCACCCACTCCCGTGCCCCCGGCGGCGACATCCGGCACCCCGAAAGCGAAACCACCCGAGACGAGTTGGAAGGACAACGGCATCGGGAACACCGGATTCATCCCGTCGCCGAAGACCATGCCGCTGTACCAGCGGTTCGTAGGCGCTGGGCTGTCCGCCGGCCGGGGGATCGTCGAGGGCGAGGCCGGCCGGTCGGGAAGGGCGGCGACCAACGGCGCCAGCCGGTCGGCAGCGAGCACCTCGGCGCCCCCGTCATGTTCGGTTGTCACGCAGCCGCTCAGGCCGACCGTGACCGCGACCGCCAAGGCTGCGATGGCGGCCGTCAGGCGCACCTCCGGCCGACCTATGTCAGCCACCGGACGGCAGTGTCGATCGCTCCGCGAGCCCAGCCTTTGACATCCGAGATCAGGCGCGCGAGAGCGTCGTCGTTGCGCAACTGCAGCGTCGCGACCACCGGGGTTCCGGGAGCCATCAGCCCATCCTCGCCGCCGTACACCAGCGTCTCGGAGTCGACGCGCACCGTCGTCACCGCGATGCCGTCGTGAGTCGCGACATCGACCGAGGTGACGGTCCCGTCGACTCGCTCCGTGTCGGGCAGGTCGACGGACACGATGGCGCCCTTCTCGATACGGCCGTAGTCGGTCGGACTGAGCAGGTATTCCGCCTCGACGAAGAGCGTGTCGGTCGACCACACGGTTGCGATCGTCGAACCCGCGGCGGCATAGCCGCCCTGACGCACCTCGATGGAGTCGATGACGCCGTTCACGCTGGATTTGACGGTCAGAGTCCCGTCGGCGGACACGTCGTAGACATCGCTCGTCGCCGGGGCGACACCGTCGGCGAGATCCTGCGCCAGATCGTTGCTCTGCACCGTCGCGATGGGATCGCCGACGACGACCTGATCGCCCTCCTCGACGAACTGCTCGACGACCGCGCCGGGATAGTCCGTGCCGACCGGGTAGGCCTCCGCCACGACCGCCGCCGATTCGCTCGTGGTCTCGCCTTTGCGCTGCGAGAGCACCAGGGTCAGCCCTGCGACGAGCACTACGACGAAGATCAGCCCGAAGAACATCCGGAATCTATTGCGCCAGGTCATCGAACGGCGCTCCTCTCAGCCGAGATGGGCATCTGGGCGGTTGACTCGGTGGCCCATGCGGGCCGGGGGGCGGGTGCAGGCGCACTCGCGGGGATGCCGGCGCGGGAAGGCGCCTTGCGCATTGCACGCTCGAGACGACGTTCGATGCGACTCGCGGTGCGGATCCGGCGCTCCTCACGCCACGCGGCGGCGACGAAGATGCCGAGAACGATGGAGTTCGTCACGTTCCAGGCGGTGGCGAGCGTCAGGGTCATGTTCCCGACGTCCTTATAGATCGCGACCACGGATGTCAGGAGGAGGAAGACGAACGTGAGAACCTGCGGGACGATGAAGTTGAAGGGCGAGAGCGCTCGGGTCTTGCGCGCGCCCGTGACGTGCCACTTCTGGTCGCGGCCCTCCAGGACGTTGATGAACGCCCGCAGGTAGATCGGGAACGAGACGCTTGCCAGCAGGAGCGTCTCCGGCCGGAACGACCCCATCGTGTTGAACGCGAGCAGGATCTGCAGCCCGTAGAAGCCCAGGTAGAACAGCAGCCAGGTATCCCAGCTCACCGAGAGGTTGACCGGGCGAAGGTCGAAGTAGATCTCGAGCGGCGGAACGAGGAGGAGCAGCAACAGAGCGATCCCGCCGAGGTAGTGCGTGGCCGTCACGAAGTATTGCAGGCGCTGGTCGAAGGTGAGCTTGCGCCGCGGATCGAGCGGGCTGTGGGTCAGCAGGATCTCGAACCCGCCCGTCGCCCAGCGCAGCTGCTGCTTGGTGTAGTCCTCGATCGACTCGGGCGCGTTGCCGACGGCGAGGGGCGTCGGGATGTAGATGGAGCGCCATCCGCGCTCGTGCAGCAGGATCGACGTCCAGACGTCCTCCGATTTCGAGCCCGTGTACATCCCGCCGATCTGATCGGTCGCCTCGCGGCGGAACACGACGTTCGTGCCAACGCAGAACGCAGCATTGAAGGCGTTCCGCCCCGGCTGCACGAAGCGATAGAACACCGACTGCATGAAGGCCGCGCCACGCGACACCAGGGTTCGCAGGTTTCCGTAGACCTGCGGGGTCTGCACGAAAGCAACGCGGGAGTCGGTGAAGAACGGCAGCGTCTCCTGCAGGAATTCGGACTTCGGCACGAAGTCGGCATCGAAGATCGCGAAGTACTCGCCGGTCGCGATGCTCAGGGCGTGATTCACGTTGCCGGCCTTCGCGCCCTCGTTGTCGGGGCGCCGCAGGTAGTTGGCGCCCAGCCTGCCCGCGAGCGCCTGCACCTCATCCGACCGCCCGTCGTCGAGTACCCAGGTGACGTGCTGGCCGCGCATGGCGACGGCCGCCCGCACGGTTCGTTCGATGATGGCCGGATCCTCGCCATAGACGGTGACGAAGATGTCGACGGCGATCTGACGCCCGCCGAGCACGATGCCCCATCGCGACGGAACGGCCTCGACGCCGTCGCGGCGTATCTGCTCGATCGAGTACAGCGCGCGGCGGGCCTGATGGAACGCGAAACTCCGCTGGTCCTGGCCACCCGGCAGGATCGTCCACATCGACAGGAGGGCCTGCGTGATCAGGATCACCTCAGCGGTGATGACGAGCGCGTACGGAAGCAGATCCCCGCGGTTCGCGGGATTGAAGAGGAACGCCGCATAGGCGACGACGCCGGCCAGGGCGATGAGAACCAGCACGACCAGGCTGGGCGACCCGACCGACTGAGTGTCGGCGGGGTGTGCGGTCGTTCTCATGCGTTCGCCCGGTGAGCGACTTTCGCGCGTGTCATCCATGTGGCCTCCTGCCCGGTTGAGGGAAACAGGACGACGTCATCGGAGTCCGGCGTTTGGCGACGCTACCGGGGCTTCGAACCGATCACCAGCGGCGTAGCTGCGAGCGCGGCGGTGTTGCACGGGCGCGACCCCCGCTGACCAGGGATTTCTGGCCGGCGTGGCAAGTTCCTGACAGTGACGTGTGCGAACCCTGAAACGCGGGAACGTGCGCCGGTTTCGAGACGCGTCGCTATGCGGCGCTCCTCAGCCGGCTAGCTCGCAGCTGCCGCCTTCTCGGCCTTCGCCGGGAGGGCATCGCGCCCCGCCTGGCGGCCGGTCGAGAAGGTGAACTGCTCACCCTCGGGGAGCTTCTCGTCGAGGTCGACCTTCACGTGGTCGCCCGCGTTGAGCTCGCCG
>JBDSKH010000014.1:0-2560 GCA_039917005.1 Pseudolysinimonas sp. | reverse complement strand
GCGGCACCGTGCGGCTGCGGCGCCAGCCACGCCGCCGCGATCACCGAGGGATCGTAGGCGCCTCGCAGCACCGAGACCTCGAAGGCGACCTCGCGGCGGGCGTCCGCTGCCCTGCGCGCGTAGGTCGCGAGCACGATCGCGCGGGCGCGCGCCGCATCGTCGACCACGGTGTCGCGGTGGTACAGGTGGTCGGACATCCGGCGCCAGCCGCGGATCCCCGCCTCGACGATCGGCTCGCTGCCGTCCGACGGCCAGAGCCCGATCGGCAGGCGCCCGTCGAGCTGCGGCGTTCCGGGCGGCGCCGCCTTGTCGTCCCGGTCGGCTCGCGCGCGGCTCAAGAGAACGGCCCCGCCCACGGCCGCAGCGATCACCACCAGCGGGAGCAACAACACGAAGGGCATCCTGTATTCTCCCTCAGCCGTCTGCGGCGCGTTCGTCAGCGCGCGACGGGAAGGGTACGGTCCAGCCAGCGGTCGAGGATCCGCACGAAACGGGCGTGCTCGTCGCGGAAGACAGCATGGCCCGCTCCCGGCACGGTCTCCACCGACATCCCGAGCCGGCGCAGGGCCGCCGCGACGGGGACGGTGATCAGCAGGCTCCTCTCGGCGAGCACGACGAGGCTGGGGGCGACGAGAGTCGTCGGAGGGACGAGCGGCCGCGTGTCGGCGAAGCCGAGGAGCGTTCTCCGGTCCCAGTCGCGCAACCCGGCCAGCTCGATATCGACGTCGGCGGCGTCCCATTTCGGGTTCATCCGGACGAGGATCGAGCGGCGCGGCCGGGGCGACATCGCGAACAGCAGTTTGTAGACGACCCCGCGCGCACCGCGCGGGAAAGCGAAGGCCGGGTCGATGTAGATGGCGGTTCGCGGCGACAGACGGTCGGCCACGAGGCTCGCCACGAGCCCACCGAGCGAGTGGCCCATCACGAGGTCGGGCGGCCCGGAAAGCAATGGCTGCAGGGTCTCGACGACATCGGCGGCCCATGCGCCCGGCGAATAGCGGCGCGATCGTGGACTCGCGCCGTGCCCGGCGAGATCGACCGCGAGGACCCTGAAGCCGCGCTGCTCGAGCTCGGCCGTCACCCGGTGCCAGGCGCGCGAATCGGACATGATTCCGTGGATGAGCACGGCCGTGCGCGAACCGCTTCCGGTCTCGCGTAGTGCCAGTCTCATGTTGTGAGGCTAGGTCGCCCCGCTGGGTGCTGGCCTTGCTCGGGCCGAGTGTCTGCAGCGTGCCGTGGGCATCGCGCGGGCCAGCCGACGCCGGGGGCGGCGATTAGGCTGGGCCGGTGCCGTCACCCGTGAATTCCGCGACGTCTCTCGACGTCTCGAGCATTGCGCGTCCGGAGCGCTCCGAGGCGCTCCTCGCCGCCCTGAAACAGCGGGTCGTGATCGCCGACGGCGCCATGGGAACCATGCTGCAGGATGTCAACCCGTCGCTCGACGACTTCGAGCAGCATGAGGGGTGCAACGAGATCCTGAACGTGACGCGCCCCGACATCGTCGAGACGATCCACGACACGTACCTCGACACCGGCATCGACGCCATCGAGACCAACACCTTCGGCGCCAACTGGTCGAACCTGTCCGACTACGGCATCGAAGACCGCATCGAAGAGCTCGCGCGCGCGGGTGCCGAGATCGCCCGGCGCGCCGTCGAGTCGTACGAGACCCGCGACGGCCGGATGCGATGGGTGCTCGGATCGATGGGGCCCGGCACCAAGCTCCCCAGCCTCGGCCACACCACGTACGCCAACCTCAAGGCGACCTTCGCGGAGCAGGCGCGCGGCCTCATCCGGGGCGGTGCCGACGCGTTGCTCATCGAGACGTCGCAGGACCTGTTGCAGACCAAGTCCGCCGTGAACGGCTGCAAACAGGCCATCGTCGAGACCGGCATCCGGCTGCCGATCTTCGTCGAGGTCACGGTCGAGACGACGGGCACGATGCTCATGGGCAGCGAGATCGCGGCCGCCCTGACCACCCTCGAGCCGCTCGGCATCGACATGATCGGCCTCAACTGCGCGACCGGGCCCGCCGAGATGAGCGAGCACCTGCGTCACCTGTCGAAGTTCGCCCACATCCCGGTGATGTGCATGCCCAACGCCGGGCTGCCCGTGCTGGGCGCCAACGGGGCGAGCTACCCCCTCACCCCCGACGAGCTGGCGACCGCGCACGAGCAGTTCGTCAAAGAGTTCGGGCTCGGGCTGGTGGGTGGATGCTGCGGCACGACCCCCGCGCACCTCAAGGCCGTCGTCGATCGGATCGGCGGCACCCAGGCACGCGTCCGCGTCATCGAGGAGGACCCGGGCGTCGCGAGCCTGTACCAGCACGTCGGATTCGACCAGGACTCCTCGTACCTCGCGATCGGGGAGCGCACCAACGCGAACGGCTCGCTCGCGTTCCGCGAGGCGATGCTCGACGGCCGCTGGGACGACTGCGTCGACATCGCCCGCAACCAGGTGCGCGAGGGCGCGCATCTGCTTGACGTCTGCATCGACTACGTCGGCCGGGACGGCGTGGCCGATATGCGCGAAGCCGTATCCCGGCTCGCCAGCGCCTCGA
>JBDSKH010000013.1:0-12593 GCA_039917005.1 Pseudolysinimonas sp. | reverse complement strand
ACGAGCTGCCCGGAACCTGGAGCATCGGGATCGGGGATCTCGTCGACGAGCTTCCTCGAGCGACCGCCCCGGCATCCGTCGACCGCGTCATCCTGGACATGCTCGCCCCGTGGGAGTGTCTGGATGTCGTGGCCGAGGCCCTGATGCCCGGTGGCGTGCTGCTCTGCTACGTCGCGACCGTGACGCAGCTGTCGCGCATCGCCGAGGCGATCCGCGGCACCGGGCTGTTCACCGACCCGAGCCCGAGCGAGACCATCGTGCGTGGCTGGCACGTCGAGGGCCTCGCCGTTCGCCCCGATCACCGGATGGTCGCGCACACCGCGTTCCTCCTCACCGCCCGGCGCCTGGCGCCCGGCGCCCGGCTGCCGGCGCCGGCCAGGCGTGCGTCGAAGACGGAGTACGGCGACGAGGATGTCGAGCTCTGGACACCCGGTGCCGTCGGGGACAGGGTGAAGAGCGACAAGCGGGTGCGGAAGGTCGTGCGGGAAGCCCGCACCCTCGCCGATCGCGGCGGATCGCGCGGTCCGGCGGCAGACGGCGACCCCGCCGACAGCAAGTAGAGTTGTTCCGGCCTGAAAACCCCTCATCGTGAAGGAAGTCTCCGTGCGCGCCAGTACCCGCCTCACCAGGGCCGCCGCGCTCGTCGGTGCCGTCGCCCTGCTGACAGCGTCGCTCGCCGGCTGCTCGGCGATTCCCGGGTTCGGCGGATGCACGCCCGCGTTCACGAGCGGCGCCACGTCGTCGATCGTGACCGCGACCGGCAAGATCGGCCGCACGCCCGACGTCGATTTCCCCACGCCGCTCGTGGTCTCCGAGCCCGAGGTGTCGCGCATCGAGGTCGGAGACGGTCCCGCCGTGAAGCGCGACGGCCAGGTCGACTACGCGGTCACCTACTACAACGGTGAGACCGGTGAGCTGTTGGGCGCGACCGGCTATGGATCGATCGACAGCGACGACCCGCCCGCGCGATCCGCCGTCGGACTCGACGACTACGCCATCAGCGACGCTTTCGAATGCGTCTCCGTCGGCGATCGCCTCGCCCTCGCCTCGACGGCCGGTCAGGCCTTCGGCGAAGGAGAGGCCGGCATCCCCGACGACACCGTCCTCGTGCTCGTCATCGACGTGCTCGACACCTTCCTCGGCAAGGCCGACGGCTTCAACCAGCTGCCTCAGGACGGCATGCCCGTCGTCGTGACGGCGGTCGACGGCACTCCCGCGATCTCCGTCACCGGGGTCCAGAAGCCGGAGAGCACCCGGGTCGCCACGATCAAAGGGGGCGACGGCGTCACGGCCCGTGACGGCGACACCGTGCATGTGCACGTCCGCGTGTGGACCTGGCCCGTCTCGGGCACCGATGAGCCGGAGCAGTTCGCCGACACCTGGGCGGACCGCAGACAGTCCTACGACATGATCCTCGCCGACGACGCGACCAACCCGATCCCTCCGGGCGTGCTCGATGCCGTCCGGGGCGCCAAGGTCGGCAGCCAGCTGCTCATCGTGATCCCGCCGGGACCCGACTCGTATGCGACCCCGCCGCAGGGACTCGACGCCGACTCGACCATGATCTGGGTCGTCGACATCCTGGGCACCCAGAAGACAGACTCCGCAAAGTAGTGGCCGCCTCCTCCGCCGGATCGCGCGTCCCGGTCGAGGAGCGCCTCTTCAGCCTGGTGCTCGCGCTGCTCGCTACCGAGACCGGCCTGACCAAGAACGAGATCCTGTCCACCGTGCAGGGCTACCGGCAGCGCTATAAGGCCGGGGGCGACAACGCCAACCTCGAGCGTCAGTTCGAGCGCGACAAAGACGACATCCGCGAACTCGGCGTCCCGCTCGAGACCGTCGATTCACCCGGCGACGCGGGTAATAACCAGACGCTGCGCTACCGCATCCCCCGGGGCGCCTATGAGCTGCCCGACGACCTGAGCTTCTCGAGCGACGAGACCACGCTGCTGAACCTCGCGGCGATGGTATGGCGGGAGGGATCGCTTTCGGGGGAGTCGCGCCGTGCGCTTCTGAAGCTACGCTCGCTCGGAGTCGCGGCGGACGAGCCGGTCATCGGATATGCCCCGCGTCTCCGGCTGCGCGACGCGGCATTCGACCCCCTCAACATCGCGCTCGAGCGGCACCTCATCGTTCGGTTCCCCTACCTGAAGCCGGGGGAGGACGAGGCCCGCGAGCGCGAGGTCATGCCGCTCGCTCTCGTCCAGTACCAGGGCCGGTGGCACCTCTCGGCGCAGGAGACGGCGTTCGGGTCGCAGAAGGCGGGGGAGCACAAGATGTTCCTGCTCCGGCGGATCGTCGGCAGCGTCGTCGCCGGGAAGGCCGCGGAAGCGCCCGAAGGTGATCACGCCGCAACGGCCCTCGCGAGCCTCGAGGAGATCTGGGAGCGCGGCATCGCCGAGGTGGAGGTCTCGTGCGACACCGACGCCGCCACCCGTCTCGCCAACCGCCGCGGCACCGAGGAGATCTCGGTGTCGGCCGACGGCTCGACCCGGCGGCTGCGGCTGCACTTCGTCGACGGGGCGATCCTGGCCGACGAGCTCGCCGGATTCGGGCCCGAGGTGCTGGTCCTGTCACCCACTGACCTGCGCGACGCCGTGGTCGAGCGCCTGCAGCGGGTGGAGCGCGATCATGGCTGAGTTCCAGGCCCGCGACAAGCTGGCGTTCCTCCTCTCCCTGGTCCCATGGCTCATGGACCACGACGGCGCCAGCGTCGTGGAGGCGGCCGAGCACTTCGGGGTCAGTCCCGAGCAGATCCGGGATGCGGTGGAGCTCATCGCGGTCAGCGGCGTCCCCGGCGACACCGATTCATATCAGCACGGCGACCTGTTCGACATCAACTGGGACGCGTTCGAGGAGCACGACGAGATCGTGCTGACGAACCTCGTCGCGATCGACGATTCACCCAGACTGTCGGCCCGCGAGGCCACGGCGCTCATCGCCGGTCTGCAGTACCTGTCGTCGTTGCCCGAGAATGCCGGCAGCGCCACGCTGGCGAGCCTCACGGCGAAGCTCAGTCGCGGTGCATCGGCCGCCCCGACCCAGGTCGGCGTCGAGGAGAGCGAGACGGATGCCGGCCTCGGCACGACGCTCGCCCTCATCCGGGACTCGGTCTCGCGTGGCGTGCAGCTCGAACTCGACTACCTCGACTCTGCGGGTCAGCGGGAGCGCCGGCGCGTCGACCCGTTGCGGGTGGAGTCGTTCGACGAGGACTGGTATCTGCGCGGCTGGTGCCATCTGCGGGAGGCGGTGCGCACGTTCCGTCTCGACCGCATCTCGAACGCCGTGATCACGGACGTGGCGATCGAGCACCGCGCCGGCGAGGTCCGGCTGCCCGACCGCCTGTTCGAGGCGTCGCCGAACGATCTCGAGGTGACCATCGAGGTCGCTCCCGCCGCGATGCCTCTGCTGGTCGACTACATCCCCGATGGCGCCACCTCGACCGAGGTCGACGGCCGGATCCGCACCACGTTGCGCGTCTCGCACTTCCATGGTCTCAAGCGCCTCATCGCCAGCATGCCCGGGGTCGCGACCGTCGTCGCTCCGCCGAGCGCCCGTGCCGCGGTCGCGGAGTGGGCGGGAGAGGGCGCCGCACGCTACCGCTGAGCGGGCACCTCCCATCGGCATCGCGTAGGATCAGCGCACCGGCGAAATCCGGTCTCCACCTCTCGAATCAAGGACGGCAAAGATGTTCGGCAACGCGTTCGGGTGGCCGCACCTGCTCCTCATCCTCGCGGTCGTCCTCCTGCTGTTCGGAGCCGCCAAGCTCCCCGCGCTCGCCAAGAGCGTCGGCCAGTCGATGAAGGTCTTCCGCAAAGAGATGAAGACCGACGACGACGCGGAGCCGACCGCCACGACGACCGCGGACAAGCCGACCGACAAGTCCTGAGGTCGTGGCCGCGCGTATCGGGCGGAGCCGTAATCCCGAGGGGCGCATGTCGCTCGGCCAGCACCTCGTCGAACTCCGCAAGAGGCTGACCCGTGGCGCGCTCGCCATCGTTGCGGGCACCGTCGGCGGGTGGTTCCTGTACGACATCGTCTGGGCGCTCATCCGCGACCCGATCACCCGGATCGCGGCGGCCCGGAACGAAGACGCGGGCACGATCGCGCTCAACTACTCGAGCATCACCGGGGCGTTCGACGTCCGCATCCAGATCGCCCTCACGATCGGCATCGTGATCTCGTCACCGATCTGGCTGTATCAGGTCTTCTCGTTCCTCGTCCCAGGGCTCACCCGGCGTGAGAAGAAGTACACCTTCGGATTCTTCTTCAGCGCGGTCCCGCTCTTCCTCGGGGGAGTGGCGGCCGGCTGGTTCGTCCTGCCGCACATCGTCGAGCTCATGTACGGCTTCGTGCCGAAGGGCTCGACGACCTTCTACGACACCAAGTACTACCTCGACTTCGTCCTCAAGCTCGTGCTGGCGACCGGCATCGCGTTCGTGCTGCCGGTGTTCCTGGTGCTGCTGAACTTCATCGGCATCCTCGAGGCGCGCACCATCCTCAAAGGCTGGCGATGGGCGATCCTGGCCATCACGATCTTCACGGCCATCGCGACCCCTGCCGCCGACGTGGTCTCGATGATCCTGCTCGCCATCCCGATGATCGTGCTGTACTTCGCCGCGGTGGGGGTCGCCGTCTGGCACGACCGGGGCGTCGCCCGCCGATCCCGTGCGCTCGAGGCCGAACTGGCATGAGGATCGCTTCTTGAGTACAGAGTTCCTCTCGCCCGCGGAGCGCTACGCGGCGGCACAGGCCCGGCGTGCGGGTGCGCTGACCGCCCCGCGCCTCGAGGAGTTCCGCGAGCGCGTGGAGTTCCCGCTCGACGACTTCCAGCTCGCGTCGTGCGAGGCGCTGGAGGCGGGCCACAGCGTACTGGTCGCGGCACCCACCGGCGCGGGCAAGACGATCGTGGCCGAGTTCGCCGTCCATCTTGCACTCGCTCAACCGCGGGCAAAGGTCTTCTACACGACGCCGATGAAGGCGCTCAGCAACCAGAAGTACTCCGAGCTGGCGGCCGAGCACGGCAGCAAGCAGGTGGGTTTGCTGACCGGCGACACCAACGTCAACAGCAGCGCCCGCGTCGTCGTCATGACGACCGAGGTGCTGCGCAACATGCTCTACGCCGACTCGCCCCTTCTCAAGGACCTCGCGTTCGTGGTGATGGATGAGGTGCACTACCTCGCCGACCGGTTCCGCGGCGCCGTCTGGGAGGAGGTCATCATCCACCTCCCGCAGGCCGTGCGACTGGTCTCGCTCAGCGCGACGGTCTCGAACGCCGAGGAGTTCGGCGACTGGCTGCAAGCGGTGCGGGGCGATACCGATGTGATCGTGTCGGAGGAGCGCCCCGTTCCGCTCGAGCAGCATGTGCTGGTGCGCGCGAAGCTGATGGAGCTGTTCGACTCATCCGGGCTCGCTGCCACCAACAGGGTCAATCCCGAGCTCGCGCGCCTCGCAGCGGCCGGCGGGCGTGCAGCGGGCACCTTCCGCGGCGCCCACCCCGGCAGGCACCACCGCAAGGGCCAGGGTGGTTCAGGGTCGGAGGGCAACCGCTCGTGGGATCGCGGGGGAGCACCCGGTCAGAGCGACCGGATCGACAGGCCGGCGGTGGTGCGGCTGCTCGAGTCCAAGAATCTGCTCCCCGCGATCTTCTTCGTCTTCAGCCGCGCTGGATGCGATGGCGCTGTCCGCCAGGTCGTCCGCAGCGACATCCGCCTCACCGAGCGATGGGAGCGCGACGAGATCCGCGCCATCGTCGAGGAGCGCACCCGCCCCATCCCGGACCCGGATCTCGGGGTGCTCGGATACTGGGAGTGGCTCGACGGCCTGCAGCGCGGTGTAGCCGCGCACCACGCCGGCATGCTGCCCGCCTTCAAGGAGATCGTCGAGGAACTCTTCCAGCGCAAGCTGCTCAAGGCGGTT
Organism: Pseudolysinimonas sp.; assembly: GCA_039917005.1. GTDB lineage: Bacteria > Actinomycetota > Actinomycetes > Actinomycetales > Microbacteriaceae > JBDSKH01. The sequence goes on along the minus strand of JBDSKH010000013.1, from coordinate 6,674 downwards.
TTCGCGACCGAGACGCTCGCACTGGGCGTCAACATGCCGGCTCGCACCGTGGTTCTCGAGAAGCTCGAGAAGTTCAACGGCGAGGCTCGTGTGCCGATCACGCCGGGGGAGTACACCCAGCTGACCGGGCGTGCCGGACGGCGTGGCATCGACGACGAGGGTCACGCCGTCATCCAGTGGGTCGGCGGGCTCGATCCATCGGCCGTCGCATCGCTGGCATCGCGGCGCAGCTACCCGCTCATCTCCAGCTTCCGGCCCACCTACAACATGGCCGTGAACCTCATCGAGCAGTTCGGGCGCGACCGCACACGCGAGATCCTGGAGAGTTCGTTCGCTCAGTTCCAGGCCGACCGTGCCGTCGTCGACCTGGCGCGACGCGTTCGCGATCAGGAGAAGTCGCTCGCCTCGTACGCCGACGCGATGCGCTGCCACCTCGGCGATTTCGCGCAGTACACGGGACTCCGGCGGGAGCTGGGGGACCTGGAGAAGAAGAGCGCCCGCTCGGCGAATGACAGCCGGGCCGAGCGCGACCGCCGCCAACGGCGCATCGCCGAGCTGCGCAAGCAGATGAAGCAGCATCCCTGCCATGCCTGCAACGATCGCGAGGCGCACTCGCGCTGGGCGGAGCGCTGGTGGCGGCTCAAGCGCGAGACCGATCAGCTGAGCGGACAGATCCGCGGCCGCACAGGAGCCGTGGCGCAAGTGTTCGATCGCGTCACGGAAGTACTCGTGGAGCTCGGCTACCTCGTCGAGGCCGACGGCACCCTCACGGTCGAGGCGCCCGGACGTGCGCTCCGCCGCATCTACGGCGAACGCGACCTTCTCGTCGCCGAGTGCCTGCGGCGCGGTACGTGGGACGGTCTCGATGGTCCCGCCCTGGCTGCGCTGGCTGCAGCACTCGTCTTCGAGCCCCGCCGCGAGGGTGCGGACGTGGGCGAGCGCGGCCTTCCCAAGGGCCCGTTCCGCGCCGCTCTCGAGGCCACCGGGCTGATCTGGTCGGAGCTGAGCGATATCGAGGCCGAGCATCGCCTGCCGGAGAGCGAGCCGCCCGCGGCCGGTCTTTCCCTGGCCACCCAGCGCTGGGCCTCTGGTGCCGCGCTGGACAGCGTCCTGCGCGACGCCGACCTTGCGGCGGGCGACTTCGTCCGCTGGATGAAGCAGGCGATCGACCTGCTCGATCAGATCTCGATCGTGGCCGATGGCGAGCTCGGTCGCACCGCCCGCGCGGCGATCGACGGCATCCGGCGCGGCATCGTGGCCTACAGTTCGGTCGCCTGATGGACGCGATCAATAGGCCCGCACTCCCACTCGGCTGGGCCATCATCGCCGCCGCGGCCGCCGGGCCCCTCCTCGACGATGCGTTCCCCGATCTCGGCGCCTGGCCGCTCGCGTTCCCGGCCATCGCCCTGGTGCTGGTTGCCCTGCACGGCCGCAAAGCCGATGCCGCCTTCCTGGTGGGCCTGGTGTTCGGCGTCGCCTTCTTCTTCCCGCACATCGAGTGGGCTGCGGTGTTCCTCGGCCCGATCCCGTGGTCGGCCCTTTCGGTGCTCATGGCCCTCTGGTGCGGCCTCGGCGGCCTCGCCATCACGTGGGCGTACCGCCGGCTGCCGCGCGTGTGGCCGACCGGTCCCGGTCGCCTCGTGTTGCTGCCCGCCGTCGTCGCCGGCCTCTGGATCGCCCGTGAGGGCATCGCGGCCGTCTGGCCTTACGGCGGGTTCTCGTGGGGGAGGGTGGCGTTCTCTCAGTCCGACAGCCCCCTGAACACGCTCTTCCCCTGGCTCGGCGTGTCCGGTCTCGGGTTCGTCATGGTGTTCCTGGTCGCGCTGGCGATCGAGATCGTCCGCGAGGTGCGTTCGCGGCACGCGATGGGGGCACCGGATGTCGCGGGACGCGCGCCGGTGCGCGCACTGGCCCTGCAGCGCGGCCTCGCGATCGCGGCCGTCATCCTGGGTCTCCTCTCCGTGCCGGCCTGGACGTCGCTGCCCGGCGGCGGGCCGCTCGCGGGAGATGCCGCCAGCATCCGCATCGGGGCCGTCCAGGGAGATACCAAGGCGGGCTACTTCGATCCACCCGAGCATTTCGGCGACAACCTGAAGGGGCAGCTCGCCGCGACGGAGCCGGTCTTCGACCAGGACGTCGACGTGGTCATCTGGCCGGAGGGTTCTTCCGACGTGAATCCGCTGGCCTATCCCGAGGCCGCGGCGGTATTCGATGCCGTCGCGGGTCGCGCCGACGCTCCTCTCGTCGCGGGAATCATCACGGCCCGCGACACGGGGGAGGTCGATGACAGCGGGGAGCCGGTGTACCAGTACTTCAACACCTCGACCCTGTGGCATGCGGGGGAGGGGCAGGTGGACTTCTACGACAAGAAGCATCCGGTCCCGTTCGGGGAGTACGTGCCCCATCGATGGTTCTGGCGGCAGTTCGCTCCCGATCTCATCGATCTGATCGGCCGCGAATACACTCCGGGCACAACGGATGCGGTGCTCGATATCGGCAGCGAGAAGACCGGCGGCCGCAGCGTTCTCGCCGGGGTCGCGATCTGCTTCGACATCGTCGACGATCAGCTGCTCACCGAGATGGTCGAGGAGGGTGCGCAGCTCGTGTTCGCCCAGACCAACAACGCCGACTTCGGATACACCGACGAGAGTGTCCAGCAGCTCGACGTGGCACGCATCCGTGCATTCGAGACCGCCAGGACCGTCGTCAACATCTCGACCGTCGGAACGAGCGCGATCATCTATCCCGACGGGTCCGTGCACCACCAGCTCGAATGGTACGAACCCGGGGTCATGATCGACGACGTGCCCCTCAGCACGACGATGACGCCCGCCGTGATCGGCGGGCGTCAACTGGAGTGGTTGGTCAGCTTCGGCGGGCTGCTGGTGCTGGGGCTGGCCGGATTCGCGTCACGCTCCTCCGAGACGCGACCGCTGCGCGGGCGCTCCTCAGGAAGCTAGCGTCAGGCGGATTTGCGGCTGCCGGCCTTCGCCGCCTGGCCTCGACGGGCACGCAGAAGCCCGAGACGCTCCTGCAGAAGCTCTTCCAGCTCGGCACGGCTGCGGCGCTCGAGCAGCATGTCCCAGTGGGTGCGCGGGGCCTTGACCTCAGCCTCTTCGGTCTTCACGAGAGTGCCGTCGTCGCCGATGAGGCGACCCTCCTGGCCGGTGCGAGGGGACGACCACACCTCGGGGATCTCGGCATCGGACGAGAACACGACGTCGAACGTCTTGCCGTCCTCTGTGAGGTACATGCTCTTCCGACGCGACGCGAATTCGACGCCCTCTTCGCTCTGTAGGCTCTGGGACCCGAGGCGCATGCCGCGCAAACTACGATCTGCCATTGTGTGGCCTCCTTTGGTGCAAGCAGAGCCGCACGAGCTCAACTCAGTCAGGTATAACGACAGGGTGGCGTCGGGCATGCCCGCAAGGGCCCGTTTCCAGGGGTTTCACAGGTGCTTAAGGCTGCTTTGCGAGCCCGCGGGGGGTATCACCGCGAAAAGCGCGCGACAGCCGCGATTCCGAGGTCCGCACGGTCGGTCACGAGGCCATCGACGCCGAGTTCCAGAAGGCGGTCCATGGCGTCCGGTTCGTTGATCGTCCAGGCGTGGACCTCGACTTCGGCCGCATGGAACGCGGCGATCGTTCGGGGCGTGAACGCGCGCATCCGGAGCACGGATTCCGGCAACTGCACCGCCTGCACGTCGCGCAGGATGCGGCGCAGGGAGGCGAGCGATCCGGCGCGAGCAGCCGCCACGGCAGCGACCGCACCGCGTGCCGAGATCGAGGTGGCGACGCCCGGCAGCATCCGGACCGCGGTCATGCGCCGGGCGGGGTTGAACGAACCGATCAGCACGCGCCGCGTCGCAGCGGCCGCGCGCACCGCGTCGACGGTGGGCAGCACGGCGCCCCCGATCTTGATGTCGATGTTGAAGCGGACATCGGGGAAGCCATCGAGCGCCTCGGCAAGGGAGCAGTAGCTCTGGCCCCCGCCGAGATCGATTCGCCGCAGTTCCTGCGAGGTCATGTGCCCGATCGTCACGCGCCGGCCCGTGAGGCGGCGCAGGTCGGGATCGTGGCTGACCATCGCGACGCCGTCGGCGGAGACGTGGACGTCGGTCTCGATGTGAGTGACCCCGACCGCGATCGCCTTGGCGAACGCGAGCAGCGTGTTCTCGGGCGCGTCGACGGCCAGGCCGCGGTGCGCCAGCACGCGTGGGGGAGCGGGGGTGAAGAACCCGTCGCCCGGGACGCGATCCTTACTTCGACGGAGGCTTGCCACCGGGGAAGAATCCCTCGCCGATTCCCTTGAGGGCCTCGGTGAATTCGCTCGGGATGATCCAGAGCTTGTTGGAATCGCCTTCGGCCAGCTTCGGGAGGGTCAGCAGGTATTGATAGGCGAGCAGCTTCGGATCGGCGTCACCCTTGTGGATGGCGTTGAACACGGTCTGGATGGCCTGAGCCTCACCATCCGCGCGCAGAACCGCAGCCTTGGCGTCACCCTCGGCCTGGAGGATCGCCGACTGGCGTGCACCCTCCGCCTCGAGGATGGCGGCCTGCTTCGTGCCCTCTGCGGTCAGGATCGCGGCACGGCGGTCACGCTCGGCGCGCATCTGCTTCTCCATCGAGTCCTGGATGGAGACGGGCGGGTCGATCGCCTTGAGCTCGACACGACCGACGCGGATGCCCCACTTGCCGGTCGCCTCGTCGAGGACGATGCGCAGCTGACCATTGATGTTGTCGCGGCTGGTGAGCGCCTCTTCGAGGTTGAGCCCACCGACGACGTTACGCAGGGTCGTGGTCGTGAGCTGCTCGACGGCGCCTAGGTAGTTGGCGATCTCGTAGGTGGCGGCGCGCGCGTCGTTGACCTGGAAGTACACGACCGTGTCGATCGAGACGACCAGGTTGTCTTCGGTGATGACAGGCTGCGGCGGGAACGAGACGACCTGCTCGCGCAGATCGACGAGCGGGCGCAGCCGGTCGATGAACGGCACCAGGATGTTGAGGCCTGGCATGAGGGTCTTGTGGTACTTGCCGAGGCGCTCGACCACGCCGGCGTATGCCTGCGGGATGATGCGGATCGCACGGAACAGGATCGTGAGCACGAAGATCACGATGATCACGACGACGATCACCACGATCACGTTTCCGAAGATTTGCGGGTCGCTCACAGCGACATCCCTTCTCATCAGGTATTTCAGGGGTTTGCAGGGACGACTACTGCGGTGGCGCCGTCGATGGTGGTCACGACGACCTTCTCGCCCTCGGTGAGGGCGTGCTCTTCCGAGCCGGCGGAGAGACGGGAGGTCCATGTCTCGCCGTTTGCGAGCTTCACCTGACCCCGACCGTCGGTGAAGGCGACGACGACGGTGCCCTTGCTCCCGATGAGCGCGTCGGTATTGGACCGGGTGGGATCGCCTCCCCGCTGGAACGTGCGCAGCAGTGCCGGCCGCACGAAGAACAGCAGGGCGAGCGAGAGCACCGCGGCGACGATGATCTGCACCCACCAGGGGGCGCCGAGCAGCCCGGCGACGAGGCCCCCGAGGCTGCCGACCGCGAGCATCAGGAACAGGAACGCGAGGCTCACGACCTCGACGATGATGAAGACGAGGATCAGAGCCAACCAGAACACCCAGGCCCACTGGGTCAGGAAATCCCCGGACATGAGTTGACCGTATCAGAACGGGTATTCTCGGGAATCGTGAACTCCTCTGATGCCGCCGGCGCCGTCCTCCCCGCAGGTTCTCTCGACGGCAAGCGGGTGCTCATCACGGGCTCGTCGCGCGGCATCGGCGCCGACACGGCCGCCTTCCTGGCCGCCGCCGGCGCGAAGGTCGTCATCAACTACCGCAACAAAGAGGCGCGCGCGCTCAAGGTGGTGGGGGCCATCGAGGAGGCCGGCGGAACCGCGATGGCGGTCGGAGCGGATCTCACCGATCCGGATTCGGTGGCGGGCATGTTCGCGGCCGTCGCCGACGCGTGGGGCGGCCTCGACATCCTGGTGCTGAATGCCTCCGGCGGCATGGAGAGCGGCATGGGCGAGGACTACGCCCTGCGACTCAACCGCGACGCGCAGATCAACGTGCTCGAGGCCGCACTGCCTCTGCTCGCATCCGGCAGTCGCGTCGTCTTCGTGACGAGCCATCAGGCCCATTTCGTTGAGACCTCGGAGACGATGCCCGAATACGAGCCCGTCGCGCGCAGCAAGCGCGCGGGGGAGGACGCCCTGCGGGAACGACTGCCCCAGCTCGCGGCCGCAGGGATCGACTTCGTCGTCGTCTCGGGCGACATGATCGAGGGAACGATCACCGCGACGCTTCTCGAGCGCGCACGGCCCGGAGCCATCGACGCGCGCCGTGACGAGGCAGGACGGCTTTACACGGTCAGCGAGTTCGCGGCGGAAGTGGCGCAGGCCGCCATCGACCCGATCCCGGACGGGCACACGCGCTACGTCGGCGACGTGAGCGGTTTCACCGGGTGACGACGTTCCGCGCGACGTCGCGGGTGCTCCTCATCGATCCCGACGATCGCATCCTGCTCTTCCTTCAGTACGGGAAGGACAGGGCGGTTCCGCCGCGGTGGATCACGCCGGGGGGCGGCGTGGATCCGGGGGAGGGCCACGATGAGGCGGCCGTCCGGGAGCTCCGTGAGGAGACAGGCCTCGTGCATCCGGAC
>JBDSKH010000012.1:0-11539 GCA_039917005.1 Pseudolysinimonas sp. | reverse complement strand
GCGTCACGGCGAACATCCCCGCGGACGAGGTCGACATCCAGCTGAAGCTCGGGCCGGGGGGCCTTCGCGACGTCGAGTTCACGATCCAGCTGCTGCAGCTGGTGCACGGCCAGGCCGACAGCGCCGTGCGGGAGCGGTCGACCCTCGGAGCCCTCAACGCGCTCGCCGAGCAGGGCTACATCGGTCGCGTCGAGGCGGCGGACTTCGCCCGCGACTACCGCTTCCTGCGCCTGCTCGAGCACCGACTGCAGCTCTCCCGCTTGCGCCGTACGCATCTCATGCCCCGCGACGACGACGCCCTGCGGGTTCTTGCCCGCGCCGCGGGCGTCGCCACCACATCCGGGGGACTTCTCGATGCCTGGCAGAGCACGAAGCTGCAGGTGCGCACCCTGCACGAGCGGCTGTTCTACCGACCGCTGCTCTCGGCCGTGGCGGCGCTGCCGGACGACGGCTACGCGCTGACCAGCGAGCAGGCCGAGGCGCGCCTCGCCGCGATCGGATTCGCCGACCCGCGCGGAGCGCTGCACCACATCGCCGCGCTCACCGGTGGCGTCTCGCGTCGCTCCCAGATCCAGCGGACGCTGCTACCCGTCATGCTGCAATGGTTCGCCGAGGGCGCCGATCCGGATTACGGGCTCCTGGTATTCCGCAGGCTGAGCGACGACCTGGGGGAGGCGTACTGGTTCCTGCGGATGCTGCGCGACTCATCCGGGGCCGCCCGGCGGCTGACGCACGTGCTGTCCAGCTCGCGCTTCGTCGGCATCCTGTTCGAGCGCATCCCGGATGCCGCCGCCTGGCTCGAGAGCGACGGCGAGTTGCGCGCGCGCACCCTTGCCGAGCTGCTGGACGAGACCGCGGCGACGGTCGCGCGGCACGCCGATGATCCGGATGCCGCGGCGGGGGCCCTGCGGACCGCACGGCGTCGCGAGGTGCTGCGGCTCGCCCTCGCCGGAGTGCTGGGCCTGATCAGCGTCGGGGACCTCGGGGTCGCCCTCAGCGCCGTGACGACGGCCATCCTCACCGGGACGCTCGCGCTCGCGCACCGCTACGGCGACGGCATCGAGTTCGGCATCATCGCGATGGGTCGCTACGGCGGTGCCGAGCTCGGCTTCGGCAGCGACGCCGACATCATGTACGTCTATCGCGCGGCGGGAATCGATCCGGACGAGGCGCAGCGACGCGCCGAGCACATCGTGCACGAGCTGACGCGGCTCACCGAAGACCTACGGTTGCCGCTGGATCTGGATCCCGATCTGCGACCGGAGGGCAAGAACGGCGCCATCGTGCGCTCCCTGGAGTCGTACGAGGCCTACTACGAGCGCTGGTCGCTCACCTGGGAGGCGCAGGCTCTTCTGCGGGCACAGGGCGTCGTGGGGGATTCCGGCCTCCTGACGGCCTTCGAGGAGCTTGCCGACCGCATCCGCTACCCCGAGGCCATCGGCACCATCGAGCTGCGCGAGATCAAGCGGATCAAGGCACGGGTCGAGTCGGAGCGCCTTCCGCAGGGCGCCGATCCCGCCCGGCACCTCAAGCTCGGTCGCGGGTCGCTGAGCGACGTCGAGTGGTTCGTGCAGCTGCTGCAGTTGCAACACGGTGCCGCGGTGCCGGCCCTGCGCACCACATCCACCCTGCAGGCCCTGGATGCCGCGGTCGCCGCCGAGCTGCTGCCCGCGGCCGACGCCGACCGGCTTCGCGCCGCGTGGCTGATCGCGTCCCGTGCCCGCTCGGCCATGACCCTCTGGACCGCGAAGACCGCCGACGTGCTCCCTCTCGACCGCCGTCAGCTCGAGGGCGTCGCCCGCATCATGGAGTACCCGGTCGGCAGCGCCTCCCAGCTCGAGGAGGACTACCTCCGCACGACCCGGCTCGCCCGCCAGGTGTTCGAGCGAGCGTTTTACGGCAAGGGGTCGGCATGATGGCCAGATGGACACTCCGCTCGCCCTCGCCGCGCTCGAACTCGCCCGCCTCCACGAGGTGCCGTCGGTGCTCAACCACAGCATCCGGACTCATGCCTATGCGGTACTGCACGCCGAGAAGACGGGGCTGACCGGATTCGACCCCGAGCTGCTCTACGTCGCGTGCGTTCTGCACGACCTCGGCGCATCCGACGCCTTCGACGGGCCGCAGCGCTTCGAGGTAGAGGCAGCGGATGCGGCGGCCGGCCTGGTGCGTGAGCACGGCCGCACCGAGGGCGACGCCGATCAGGTGTGGCAGGCAATCGCGCTTCACACGTCGCCAGGCATCGCCGAGCGAAGGGGGCCGATTCCGCTGCTCACCCGGGTGGGCGTGCGGATCGATTTCGCGTCGATCACCATCCCCGCTGCGGATCGCACCGCGATGGAGGCGGCGCATCCGCGTCTCGGTCTGGACACCGACCTCGGCACCCTCGTCGCCGCGCAGGCGGTCAAGCAACCCGAGAAAGCCCGAGCGTCGTCGTGGGCGGCAGATCTCGTGCGGCAGCTGCATCCCGGTGCGCCCGGCCCCGCGCCGTGGGCGCACCCTGCGTGGATGAGCTAGATACACCGACGGGCGGCACACGGAGCATGTTACGGAAGCGATATCCCGTCGGTATCGCGAGGTGACCCGGTAGGCCACCTGTGCCTCTATGGTCGAGCCATGCGTAGCACCCGTCGCGGTCCGATGGCATTTGTTGCCGCGCTCGTGTTGCTCGCACTCAGCCTGACGGGTTGCTCGCCAGCACACTACGGAGGCGTGCGTCTGCACACGGATGGGACCGTGGACTTCGCCCTCTGCGACTATCCCATTCGGAGCATTTATGTGGACTATTACGTCGACGGTGAACTGGATCCGGTCGAATCGTGGAGCGCCCATCGGTCAGGAGACGGCCGCGACGACCCGCTCGCATTCGAGTACGGGGTCGTGCCTTCTGGATTCACCAATGACTTCACGCCCAAACGGCCGCCCATCGACTGGAGTGCAGTGTCGACACCGGCCGGTGGATTCAGCCGGGACCAACTCCTGGAGGGGGAGTGGGTTTGGAATACTCCGACCTGGCCCTTTCCCTGGATTCCAGCTCAGCCGTGCGGCGGCATTTCGGTTGCCTCTGACGGTGGGTTGAGGCAGGACACGTGAACGGGAACCCCGCGATCGGAATCGCCATCGCGGCTCTTATCGACGTGCTCGTGCCTATCGCACTCATCGTCCCGACAGTGTGGGCCAACCACCGACGGCGGACCTCACGGCTGACCGATGGTCGCTTCTGGTTCGGAACGGGGATGTACGTCCTGGCCGTCGCCATCCTGGTGGGCTTCGCCGTCGCGGATGTTCTCGCCTACCGCGGCCTCGGTGTCGTCATCGCTGTATTCGGGGCTTTCCCGCTGGGGCTCGTGCCCGCGATCGCGAACTCCAACCTGATCGCACAACACTTCACGCTCGCCGAGTGGACGCATTTCGGCTACGCGACCGTCCTCCTGATCTTCGTAATCGGGTTGGTGCCGTGGGCGGCGCTCGGCCCGATCCTCATCCGCAGAGTTCTTCAGGTGATCCGGCCGAAGCTGCCGCCGCTCGCGCAGGTGAGCGCCGACGGGGAAGCAGAGAGCCAGGCCCTCGTGCGGAGACTGCTCGCACGTTAGACAGATCGCCGGCGTCTGCCAATCTGACACAGCGACGGGCCGCATCCCGAAGGACACGGCCCGCCGTTGCTGTGACTGGTGCAGCTGTTGTGCTGAGAACTTCTAGACCCCGAAGTACAGCTCGTACTCGAAGGGGTGCGGACGCTGCGCGAAGGGGAGGAGCTCCTTCTCGCGCTTGTAGGCGATCCAGGTCTCGATGAGGTCCTGCGTGAAGACGCCGCCCTCGAGCAGGTAGTCGTGGTCCTCTTCGAGCGCGAGCAGCGCCTCGTCGAGCGAGCCCGGGAGCTGCGGGATGCCCTTGGCCTCCTCGGGCGGGAGCTCGTACAGGTCCTTGTCGACGGGCTCGTGCGGCTCGATCTTGTTCTTGATGCCGTCCACGCCGGCCATCAGCTGCACCGCGAACGCGAGGTACGGGTTACCGGAGGCGTCGGGCGCACGGAACTCGATGCGCTTGGCCTTGGGGTTCGTGCCGGTGATCGGGATGCGGATGGACGCCGAGCGGTTGCCGGCCGAGTACACGAGGTTGACGGGGGCTTCGAATCCCGGGATGAGCCGGTGATACGAGTTCACCGTCGGGTTCGTGAACGCGGACAGCGAGCGGGCGTGCTTCAGGATGCCGCCGATGTACCAGCGCGCGATGTCGGACAGTCCGCCATAACCCTTCTCGTCGTAGAACAGCGGCTTGCCGTCGTTCCACAGCGACTGGTGGGTGTGCATGCCCGAGCCGTTGTCGCCCATGAGCGGCTTCGGCATGAAGGTCGCGACCTTGCCCCACTCGAGAGCGGTGTTCTTGACGATGTACTTGAACTTCAGCAGGTCGTCGGCGGCGTGCACCATCGTGTCGAACTTGTAGTTGATCTCGCCTTGCCCGGCGGTGCCCACCTCGTGGTGCGAGCGCTCGACATCCAGGCCGACCTCGATCAGCTTGAGAACGATGTCATCGCGCAAGTCCGCGTGCTGGTCGACCGGCGTGACGGGGAAGTAGCCGCCCTTGTACGGGGTCTTGTTGGCGAGGTTGCCGCCCTCTTCATCGCGGCCCGTGTTCCAGGCTGCCTCGCTCGAATCGACCTCGTAGTAGCTCTTGTTCTGCTTCACCTCGTACTTGACGTCGTCGAAGATGTAGAACTCGGCCTCCGGCGCGAAGAACGCGGTGTCGGCGATGCCGGTCGAGGCAAGGTACTTCTCGGCCTTCTTTGCGACCTGACGCGGGTCACGGCCGTAGATCTCGCCGTTCCGCGGGTTGTAGATGTCGAAGAGGATGACGAGGGTGCGCTCGGTCCGGAACGGGTCGACGTACGCCGTCGAGATGTCGGGGATCAGCTGCAGGTCGGACTCGTGAATCGACTGGAAACCGCGGATCGACGAGCCGTCGAACAGCTGCCCGACGGAGAAGAACTCCTCGTCGACGGTCGACGCGGGGATGTTGAAGTGCTGCTGAATTCCCGGCAGGTCGGTGAACCGGATGTCGAGGAACTTGACATCGCTGTCCTTGATGAACTTGAGGACCTCGGATGAGTCCTTGAACTGGGGGTGCGACATAGGGCAGAACTCCAGGCTTAGAACGGTGGGCTGCTGGGTGCAGACAGTCCCGAGGGTAGAGCGTGGCCGTTTCCCGAGGGTGTCGCGATTGTTTCCGGGATGTTACGGCGACCTCGCACTCCCCGACCTGGGCAGGGCAGGTTCTAGCGGGGTCGCGGCGCGCGCACCCGGTTCGGGTCGATCCCCTTTGGGATCGGGATGCCGTTGCGACCGAGCGACGCCAGTCGGTTCGAGACCGCCTGCACTTCGGCCTTGGTGAGGACGCGCTTGATCTTCTGCAGCGCCGGGACGATCTTGTGCAGGGCGAGCGAGTCGGCATCCGGGCCCACGTAGAGCAGGTTGACCGGAACGTTCGGAAGGACCCGCTGCACGTTGGCGCGTTCCTTGTCGAGCATCGGCTGCGTACGGGAGCGGGGACCCTCACCGATGAGCACGACGCCGCCGCGCCCGACCGCGCGGTAGACCGCGTCCTGCGTGCGCGGGCTGACGTTGATGGGCATCTCGCTGCCGGTCCAGCTACGGCGGAGCCCGCTCTTCAGGACGGCGCCCACGGCGCCCGGTTTGCCCGCGATCTGGGAGTACGCCGCCGCCTCGGCACGTCGCCCGAGCACGATGAGTCCGAGAAGCACGCCGCCGAGCACACCGGCGATCACGTAGAGCACGAAGCCGATGACGTTATCGCGAGAGAACAGGAGCGCCAGCAGGATGCTGAGGCCGATCGGCACGAGGAGGCTCGCGATGAGGAGCCAGGTGATCGTGCCGTCGTAGCGGCGGGTCATCTGGAACACCTGCCACATCTGCTTGATGCGGCCGGGTTCCTTCTCGGGCTTGGTCGGTCGTGCCATGTCAATCAGGATACGGCTCGCGCCGCTGCCTCAGGACACCGCCCTTCGATACGGCTTCGCCTACTCAGGACACCGCCCTTCGACACGCGCTCTGCGCTACTCAGGACACCGCCTGCGCGAACCCCAGCTCCGCATCCGCGAGATGCCGCAGGCCGGCCGGGATGTCGAGCCCCTTCGCGACCATCGAACGCGCCCACAGGCGCCCCGCCCGGTAGCTCGAGCGCACCAGGGGACCGGCGAGCACCCCGAGGAATCCGATCTGCTCGGCCTCCTCCTTGATGTCGACGAACTCCTCCGGCCGCACCCAGCGGGCAACAGGCAGGTGCCGCGCGCTCGGTCGCAGGTACTGGGTCACCGTGATGATGTCGGTGCCCGCATCGTGGAGGTCGTGCAGGGCCTGGCTGATCTCGGCCCGCTCCTCGCCCATCCCGAGGATCAGGTTCGACTTCGTGATGAGCCCGGCCGCACGGGCCTGGGTCAGCACGTCGAGCGACCGCTCGTACCGGAAGGCCGGACGGATGCGCTTGAAGATGCGGGGCACGGTCTCGACGTTGTGCGCGAAGACCTCGGGACGGCTCGAGAACACCTCGGCGAGCAGGTCCGGATTGCCGGAGAAGTCGGTGGCGAGGATCTCGACGCCCGTGCCCGGATTGGCGTCATGGATGGCACGCACGGTCTCCGCGTGCAGCCAGGCGCCCTCGTCCGGGAGGTCGTCTCTGGCCACGCCCGTCACCGTCGCGTACCGCAAGCCCATGCGCGTCACCGACTCCGCGACCCGGCGCGGCTCGTCGGTGTCGTAGTCGGCGGGTTTGCCGGTATCGATCTGGCAGAAGTCGCAGCGGCGGGTGCACTGGCTCCCGCCGATCAGGAACGTCGCCTCCCGGTCCTCCCAGCACTCGTAGATGTTGGGACAGCCGGCCTCCTGGCACACCGTGTGCAGGCCCTCGTCCTTCACGAGCGCCTGTAGGGCGGTGTACTCGGGCCCCATCTTGGCCTTGGTCTTGATCCACTCCGGCTTGCGCTCGATCGGGGTCTCCGCGTTGCGGACCTCGAGGCGCAGCATCTTGCGGCCGCTGGGATCCAGAGCCCCGCCGTGGGGCGTCCCGCTGAGAGTCGTGCTCATGCGAACACTCCCGGATGCGTCGCGAGACTCGGATCGAGGTGCGGCACGAAATGCCGCTCGATGAGGGGAACGACCTCGGCCGGCTCGACCGACCGCCCGAGCTCGCGGCTGATGCTGGTGACCCCGGCATCAGCCAGACCGCAGGCGACGATCGTCTCGTAGGCGTCGAAAGAATTGGAGCAGTTAAGCGAGAACCCGTGCATCGTGACGCCCTCGGCGACGCGGATGCCGATGGCGGCGATCTTGTCGCCGGTGGGACGCCCGGAGTCGACCAGCCAGACGCCGCTGCGTCCGTCGACCCGCTGCCCCGGGATGCCGAACTCCGCGAGCACCTCGATGAGCATTCCCTCGAGCCTGCGCACGTAGGCGACGACGTCGACGGGATCCGCGAGACGGACGATCGGATACCCGACCAGCTGCCCGGGACCGTGCCAGGTGATCTTGCCACCGCGATCCACATCGATGACGGGCGTGCCGTCGGCGGGCCGCTCGTACGGTTCGGTGCGCTTGCCCGCCGTGTACACGGACGGGTGCTCCAAGAGGAGGACGGTATCGGGCGCCCGGCCACTCGCAACGGCGGCGTGCAATGCACGCTGCTGTTGGAGGGCCGTCAAATACGGCACGGAGTTGGCGCTTAGCCCCGTGACGACGTAGTCGACCACGAGACCGAGCCTACTCGGCTGCCCGCCTGTTCTCTCGACGACCGGCACCGCTCCTTCCGAGGCGCGGGGGCGGGGGCAGTCCCCGGATATGGAGCGCGGCGACCATGCCATGCTCACCGGCGGTGAGGCTGGGCCGATGACGAACGAGCGCACCGTGGCCGGCCATCGCATCCTGCGGCTGCTCGCGGTGGGCGAGCGTTCGCGGGTGTGGCTGGCGGCCGACGGCATCGTGCTCAAGGTGCTGACCCCGCCGGTGCCGATCGAGCAGCCGGGGGCGGAGGCGGAGGCGCTCCATCGTGCCCGCGGCGAGCACGTGGTCGAGCTCCTCGACTTCGCGGTCGGCGTGGATGGCGCGGTCCTGGTGTTCCCGCGGCTGGCGCGCGGTTCGCTGTCCGACCTGCTGAGCGTGCGGTCGGCTCTGGATGCGGGGGAGGCCGTGACGATCCTCGCCCCGATCGCGACGTGCCTGGCCCGGCTCCACGCCGCCGGGGTTGCCCATGGAGCCCTGTCGACCCGCTCGGTGCTCTTCACGGCCGATGGAGCTCCGACGCTCGCCGGATTCGGTGGTGCGCAGATCTTCGATGCCGGCCTCGCCGAGGTCGCCCTGGAGCGCGTCAGCGGTGTGGCGGCGGATCGTGCCGCTCTGCGGGGGCTGACCGACGTCGTGCTGGCGCGAACCGGCGGGTCCCGCGGCAAAGTCGCCGCGGCACTCCGGGAGCGGCTGCGGGCGCTTCCCGACGGGTCGGCCGACGACGGGCTCATCAGCGAGCTCTTCGAGCTGGCGGCCCCGCGGCCGGTCCGATTCGAGGCGGATCCGGCGGACGGCGGCGATCCGGCCGGACGAGCGGTCGCGGTGACCGAACCCGTTGCCGCGGACTCTGCGGAGCCGGGCATGCCGGGGGCGAGGGACCGGATGATGCGGATCCTCGACGCGGGACCGGGCTCAGTCGTTCGTGCAGCTGTTCGGGACAGGTGGACGGGGTGGTCGGGGCGACGCCGGCGGGCGATGCTCGCTGCGGGAGCGGGTGGTCTGGTGGTCGTGGTCGCCCTGGTCGTGATTCCCGCACCGGGGACGCCGTCCGTGCCCACTCCGGCCGTCCCTGCGGTCGAATCGCCCGGCCCTGCCGATGGATCCGGGGCGGAGGAGGCGGATGGACCGATCGCGGGGGACGACCCGATAGCGGCGCTGGCCGAACTCTTCGCCCGGCGCGAACGGTGCTTCCGGGAATTGTCGGTGCTCTGCCTCGACGGCGTCGATGAAGGCGGCTCGGCGGCATCCGAGGCGGATCGTGAGGCGCTCCGGGCGATGCTGGAGGGCGGGGATGCACCCCCGTCGCTTCACCTCGCTACGGCGACTCTGACCGAGAGGCTCGGAGGCTCGGCGCTCGTCGAACTCGGCCCGGACAGCGATCCGGCCTCGGTCCTCCTGATGAAGGGCGAGGCCGGATGGCGGATCCGCGACTACCTGGCGCCTCTCGGCGACGGCGGGACGGTCGGGGGCTAGATGCCGAGGTTGCCGGCGAAGTCGCCGCTCTCGAGGCGGTCCTTGACCGCGGTGAGGAACCGCGCGGCGTCGGCACCGTCGACGATGCGGTGGTCGTACGAGAGGGCCAGGAACACGACCGATCGGATGGCGATCGCGTCGAGCCCGGAGTCGCTGACCACGACCGGCTTCTTCTGCACGATTCCCGTGCCGAGGATCGCGACCTGGGGCAGGAAGACCACGGGGGTGTCGAAGAGCGCGCCACGCGATCCGGTGTTCGTCAGCGTGAACGTTCCGCCGGCGAGCTCGTCGGGCTTCAGCTTGTTGTCGCGCGTGCGAGCCGCGAGGTCGGCGATCTCGTTCGCGATCTGGGCGAGGTTCTTGTCACCCGCGTCGCGCAGCACCGGCGTCAGAAGACCTCGGTCGGTGTCGACGGCGATGCTGATGTTCTCGTGGTCCGGGTAGACGATGTTGTCGCCGTCGACGCTCGCGTTGATGATCGGGTACGCGCGCAGCGCCTCCGCGGCGGCAAGCGCGAAGAACGGCAGGAAGTTCAGCTTCGCGCCGGTTTTGGCCTGGAAGGCCGCCTTCACCTCGTCGCGGAACGCCGCGACCTTCGTGACATCGACCTCGACGACCGTGGTGAGCTGGGCCATCGTCTGCATCGAGACGACGGCGCGCTCGGCGACCACCTTGCGCAGGCGCGACATCGGGACGGACGTGCCGCGCAGCGCGGATACCTCGAGCTGCGGCGCGGGAGTCGGCGCGCTGGACGAGCCGGTAGCGACGGGCGCCGATCCGGCGACGGCGGCCAGGACGTCTTGCTTGCGGATGCGTCCGCCGACGCCGGTGCCGGCGACGGCATCCAGGTCGATGCCCTTGTCATGGGCGAGCTTGCGGACGATCGGGGTCACGTAACCGGCGTGGGCGCTCGACACCGCGGCCGCGGGTGCGGCTGCCGGGGCCGGAGCTGTTGCCGGCGCCGCAGGAGCTGGCTCAGGAGCCGGTGCCGGAGCAGGTTCGGCGGCAGGTGCCGGAGCAGGTTCGGCGGCAGGTGCGGGAGCAGGCTCGGCGGCAGGTGCCGGGGCAGGCTCGGTGGCAGGTGCCGGAGCGTCGACGGGCTGCTCGGTCGAGGGCTCCGTCGGTACGGCCTGCTCGGGGGTGGGAACGGGGGCCTCGGCGGCGGGAGCCGGAGCGGCCTCGGGAGCCGCAACCGGAGCGGCCTCGGGGACGGGAGCGGCTTCGGCAGCAGGTGCGGCCTCCGGAGCAGGAGCGGCCTCGGCAGCAGGAGCCGGCGCGGCTTCCGCGGCAGGAGCGGCTTCAGCGGCAGGCGCAGCTTCGGCGGCAGGCGCAGCTTCGGCGGCAGGCGCAGCCGCGGCCGCGGCAGGAGCTGCCGGCGCGGCGCTCGCACCGGAGCCGTCGCCGATCGTCACGAGTGCGGTTCCGACCTCGACGGTCTCGTCTTCCGCCACGAGGATCGCCTCGATCACGCCGGCGACCGGCGAAGGGATCTCGGTGTCGACCTTGTCCGTCGAGACCTCCAGCAGCGGCTCGTCGACCTCGACGCGGTCGCCGACCTTCTTCAGCCAGCGCGTCACCGTGCCTTCCGTGACGCTCTCGCCGAGTGCCGGGAGACTGACGGATTCACTCATGGGGTAATGCTCCTCACAACGGGTTCACGTTCTAGCTTAGGTGTGGGGTGTCACCCACGGTCAGATCGCGTGGAGCGGCTTTCCGGCGATTGCCAGGAAGGCCTCGCCGAGCGCCTCGTTCTGCGTCGGGTGCGCGTGGATGAAGGGCGCGATGTCCTCCGGGTATGCCTCCCAGTTGACGGCGAGCTGGGCTTCACCGATCAACTCTCCGACCCGTGCGCCGATCATGTGGACGCCCACGACCGGGCCGTCCTTGACGCGCACGACCTTGACGGAGCCCGTCGTGCCGATGATGTGGCTCTTGCCGTTGCCGGCGAGGTTGTAGTCGTAGGCCGTCACGGCATCCTGGCCGTACTTCTCGACGGCCTTGGCTTCGGTCAGGCCCACCGACGCCACCTCGGGGTCGGAGTAGGTGACCTTCGGGATGTTGACGTCTTCGACGACGACGGGATTGAGGCCGGCGATCTCCTCCGCCACGAAGATGCCCTGCTGGAATCCGCGGTGCGCGAGCTGGAGGCCGGGCACGATGTCGCCGACGGCCCAGACGCCCGGGATGTTGGTCTTCAGACGCTCGTCCGTCAGCACGAAGCCGCGGTCCATCGTCACGCCGACCTCATCGAACCCGAGGTTCGCCGTCGACGG
>JBDSKH010000011.1:0-5995 GCA_039917005.1 Pseudolysinimonas sp. | reverse complement strand
AGGACCGACACGGCGAGCGCGCTGCCGGCAGGTGCGACCCAGGTGCGATCGAGTCGGCCGCGGCCGGCCGTCGGGTCGGTCGTGACCAGGGTGGAGAAGGACGGCAGATCCGCGCCGCGGGCGAGATCGGCGAGCTCGGCGTTGGTCGACGGAGACGACGCGCGGACGGTCAGCTCCGGGACGAGCTGGCGCGACTCCGGGTAGTCCATGGCGACAGCCTAGGTCGCATAAAGTGACCAGGATGGTCCAGCTGCGCGCGCTCGTCGTGATCCCGACCTACAACGAGGCCGAGAGCATCACGCGGACCATCGCGACCCTGCTCGAGACCGTGCCCGCGGCATCCGTTCTCGTCGTCGACGACGCCAGCCCCGACGGCACCGGAGCGCTGGTCGACGGCCTCGCGGCGGCCGACCCCCGGGTCGCCGTTCTGCACCGCGAAGGGCGCGAGGGGCTCGGTCACGCCTACCTCGCCGGGTTCCGCCACGCGCTCGATGATGCGACGGGCGGCGGCGGCGCCGGCTACGACGCGATCGTCGAGATGGATGCCGACGGCTCGCACCCTGCATCCGCCCTGCCCGCGATCCTGGCCGCCCTCGAGGCGCATGATCTGGTCATCGGCTCGCGCTGGACCGCCGGCGGCTCGGTGGCCAACTGGCCCCGGCACCGCGAGTGGCTGAGCCGGGCCGCGAACACGTATACCCGGATCGTCCTGCACATCCCGGTGCGCGACTCGACGGCCGGATACCGCGCATTCCGGGCGAGCACCCTGCGTCGGATCGACCTCGCCCATGTCGAATCGCGCGGGTACTGCTTCCAGATCGACATGACGCTGCGGGTCGTCGACGCCGGCCTGAGCGTCGCCGAGGTGCCGATCACCTTCGTCGACCGGGTCGCCGGACACTCGAAGATGAGCGGCTCGATCGTCGTCGAGGCGATGCTGCGGGTCACTGGCTGGGGGATCCAGCGGCTGTTCCGCCGCCCCCGTCCCGTCCCCGCCCCCCGGTGACATCGTGCAGGGATCACGGTCGCGCGTTGGAGGGTTCCGCCAGTCGCATCGGAGCGCCCCCTCGCTAGGCTGATCCGCGTGACCGCCGACGCCGCCCCCAAGAAGTCCGCCTCCCAGGCGCCCTCCGCCCCCGCATCCACCGTGTCGGCCACCCCGGCCGCCGACCTGACGACGACGGCCGGCAGGATCGCCGACCTCAAGGTCCGTTACCACGAGGCCGTGACCGCGAGCGGCGAGGCGGCGATCGAGAAGCAGCACGCCAAGGGCAAGAAGACCGCCCGCGAGCGCATCGAGCAGCTGCTCGACCAGGGCAGCTTCGTCGAGCTCGACGAGTTCGTGCGCCACCGCACGCACGCCTTCGGCATGGACAAGAACCGGCCGTACGGCGACGCGGTCGTCACCGGCACCGGCACCATCCACGGCCGCCAGGTCGCCGTGTACTCGCAGGACTTCACGATCTTCGGCGGCTCGCTGGGCGAGGTCGCCGGCGAGAAGATCATCAAGGTCATGGAGCTGGCCCTCAAGACCGGCGTCCCCATCATCGGCATGCTGGACTCGGGTGGCGCCCGCATCCAGGAGGGTGTGGTCGCGCTCGGCAAGTACGGCGAGATCTTCCGCCTCAACACGCGGGCCTCCGGCGTCATCCCGCAGATCTCGATCATCATGGGGCCGGCCGCGGGTGGCGCCGTCTACTCCCCCGCCCTCACCGACTTCGTGATCATGGTCGACAAGACCAGCCACATGTTCGTCACCGGCCCGGATGTGATCAAGACCGTCACGGGAGAGGACGTCGGCTTCGAGGAGCTCGGCGGCGCCCTCACGCACAACCAGATCTCCGGCGTCTCGCACTACCTGGCGAGCGACGAGGACGACGCGCTGGACTACGCGCGGGCGCTCATCTCGTTCCTTCCCGACAACAACCTGGCCGAGCTGCCGGTCTACGAGAGCGAGGTCGAGCTCGAGATCACCGACAACGACCGCAAACTCAACACGATCATCCCCGACTCGCCGAACCAGCCGTACGACGTCCACGAGGTCATCGCGAACATCGTCGACAACGACGACTTCGTCGAGGTGCAGCCGTTGTACGCGCCCAACATCGTCATCGGCTTCGCGCGGCTCGAGGGCCGCAGCGTCGGCATCATCGCCAATCAGCCGCAGGCCATGGCGGGCACGCTGAACATCGAGGCCGGTGAAAAGGCGGCGCGGTTCGTGCGCTTCTGCGACGCATTCAGCATCCCGATCCTCACGCTCGTCGACGTACCGGGCTACCTGCCCGGCACCGACCAGGAGTGGACCGGCGTGATCCGGCGCGGTGCGAAGCTGCTGTACGCGTACGCCGAGGCGACCGTGCCGCTCGTGACGGTCATCACACGCAAGGCCTACGGCGGCGCGTACATCGTGATGGGCTCGAAGCAGCTCGGCGCCGACATCAACTTCGCCTGGCCGACCGCCGAGATCGCGGTCATGGGCGGGCAGGGCGCGGTCAACATCCTCTACCGCGGCGAGATCAAGAGGGCTGAGGAGGCCGGCGAGGACGTCGCCGCCGTGCGCACCCGGCTCGCCAACGAGTACACGTACAACGTCGCGTCGCCCTTCCTCGCCGCCGAGCGCGGAGAGCTCGACGGCGTCATCGAACCGGCCGCGACGCGGGTCGCCGTCATCAAGGCGCTGCGTGCACTGCGAACGAAGCGAGCCGAGCTGCCGCCCAAGAAGCACGGGAACATCCCGCTCTGATGGACGACGAGACCGCTCCCGACATCCGCATCCTCTCCGGCGACCCGGATGCGGAGGAGATCGCCGCCGTCACCGCGGTCCTCGCGGCGGCCCTCGACGAGCTCGCGGGCGTCCACCGGCGCCGCCAGACCGGCGGGTCATCGGGCTGGCAGCGCAGCCAGCGTGCCGTGCGGGTGCCGCTCGTCCGCGGCGCGTGGCGGTCGTACGGCCGGTAGGGCAGGCGGCTTCCGGATGCCGGGGGCCCTCTTCGGATTCCGTCGCGATCGGCGGTATCTGCCCCGATTTCGCCTGCTGTCCCCCGGTTCGGGCGCGCGATTCGGTCCAACGGGCCGGAAATGGGGGCCTGATCGGGATTATTGTCCCCTGGTTGTCCCCCGAAATGACGACTTTCTGTCCCCGGGGAAGCACGGCATCCTTGAGGTCAACAGGTGCACACCTCGTGTGCATCGCCATACAACGGCCGACTAGGGTAAGCAGGCCGTTGATGTGGGGGCGAGTCAGGGCGATATTCGGGTTGTCGCCCTGACTCGGATTTTGACGGAGGGTCCGCGTTGTACGCGGGCCCTCCGGTCGTTAACCGGCGAACTTCAGGCGGCCGCGACCCGGGGTATCTCTAGCCAGAGCTCCACTTCTTCGTCCTCGAGCGAGTCGTGGCCGAGCAGGCTCGCGCTGCCGTCGTCGCTGGTGCGGAGGCCGACGACGGTCACCGCGACATCGGATCCCTCCGGCACGGTGCGGGCGATCACCTTGTCGGCGGCCGTCGTCCGCAGCGCCTCGGCGAGCCGGCCGAGCACGCGGTCGAGATCGGCATCCTCGAGGTCGTCGATCCCTCCCTCGTCGAGCAACGTGACTGTCGTGCCCCGGCGACGGGCGAGCATGACCTGCTCGCGGACGGCGTTGTTGAGCAGCTTGCGGCCGCGGATCTCATCGCGGATCGCGCCCTCGAGGTGCAGGCATTCCGCGCGCTGCGCCTCCGACAGGTCACCGTGCGTCTGCTGGATGGTGCGCAGCATCGGCAGGGCCATGACGCTCGTCTGCCCGAGACGGAACTGCCGCTCGTTGAGATGCGCCTCCTGGGCAGCGTGCCAGTCGGTCGCCTCGCGCTCCGCGAGCGCGAACCGCGCCGAGTCGCGCACCGCCTTCGACAGGGCGTTCGTGATGATGTGCGAGATGCCCACCCAGGCCGCGCTGCCCAGGATGCCGATCTCGCCCAGCGCGGCAGGACCGCTCCAGAGGACGGTCTGCAGCACCAGGAAGATGATCCCCGCCCAGGCGAAGCCGGGCCGCCTGCTCGTGGCCGTGATGGTGAGCAGGGTGCCGACGGCCGCGACGTACCAGGTCGAGTAGCTGAGCCCGCCCTCTTGATGCGGGTTCAGCTGCGAGGTGACGAGCAGCGGCAGCGAGATCGAGACGGCGAGCGCGAAGGTGGCGAGCCAGATCGGCATCCGGCGGCGGCTGAGCAGCAGGGCGGCGGCGGTCGCGATCGCGTACAGAACCATGGCGGCGACGATCGGCCCGGTGCTCCTGGCGAGCCCGAGCTGGAACGAGTAGACGCCGAGCACGATGTGGTAGCTCGAGAACAGCGCGGCCAGACTGATGAGCAGGAACCGCGGAGCACCGATCGTCATGATGCCTCACCGGCCTCCGCCGCGGTGGCGAACTGCTCGAAGCTCGGCACGCCGACCGCCCGATCGTCCGGCCAGCGCAGCGTCACCTTCGTGCCGGAGCCCGGAGCGGACTCGATGTCCGCATGCCCGCCCGCGCTCGATAGGCGCTCGATGATCGACACCCGGACGCCCAGCCGCTCGGTCGGCACCGTCGCCGGATCGAACCCGGAGCCGTCGTCGCCGACCTGCACCTGGATGGCGCCGTGGCCCAGCCCGCGCACCTCGACCCAGCGTCGCACCCCGGCACCGGCATGCTGGAGGCTGTTCACCATCCCCTGCACGGCGGCCGAGTACATGGCCTCGGCGACCGGGATGGGGAGGGCGGCACGTCCGATCCTGTTCGAGCTCACCTCGAACGGCTGCGACATCGTGCTGGCGGCCTCGGAGATCCTGCTGGCCAGCACGCCGGCCGGCACCATCGCATCCGAATCGGGGGCGACGGCCACCGCCTCGCGCAGGTGGCCGATCGCGTTGCCGGCCATCGTCGCGGACAGCTCCTTGGCCTCCGGGCTGTACGAACGCGCGGCCGAGAGCAGCGTCGTGAGCACGCTGTCGTGCACGATCGAGTCGACCTGCACGCGCTCCGCCTCGATCGCGTGCTGGCGCACGGCGTGCGAATACCGTTCGAGCGCGGTCTGCTGAGCACGGTCGACAGCGATGGCCGCGGCACGCAGCATCGTGAAGATGATGGTGATCACGCCGCCCAGGATGAGGGCGAAGACCGAGTCGAGGGCCGCGCGCGATGGCCCGACTTCTCCGCCGGCCGGCATCAGCCGGATCACCGCATAGACCACCGGGATGACGATCAGGTAGATGGCGGCGATCCGCACCTCGAAGGCGATCGCCGCGAGCGCCGTGGCGACCGTCATGAGCCCGTAGAGCCAGACGCTGTCCTCGGTGACGGCGTCGATGTCGATCACCGCGAACGGCCAGCTGATCAGCGCACACAGGTAGATGACCGCGAATGCCGCCGTGGCGATCCTGACCCAGCGTCGCAGGATCGCGCCCAGCACGGCGAAGAGCAGGCTCGACACGAGCCCTCCGACCACGACGATCGACCACGCGATGTGCAGATTGGGAAGCTGGCCCAGCAGGGACGGCAGGGTCTGCAGGAAGAAGGCGACGCCGAATCCCGCCGCGGACCGCCCGACAGCGGATTCGACCCGGCGCAGACTGAGCGGATTGCGGACCTGTCTGCCCTGGGGTAGGGCGGCGACGGAGGCGCTAGTGGCCATCGCCGCCGTCGGGGTCGAGCCCCGGCAGGATGCCGTCCTCGACCGCGCGACGGAGCAGGTCGACCTTGGTCGGGGCCGGCCTTCCCACCTGGACGTATTTGACCCGGATGCGGTCGAGATATTCGCGTGCCGTCGAGTAGCCGATACCGAGTTGCTCAGCCGCGAGCTTCAGGGGCAGGCCCGAAGCGTAGAGGTGCAGGATCTCGCGCTCGCGTCGGCCGAGTTCGGCCTTGGCGAAGTCGCGGTCGGCATCGATCGCGGTCGCCCACTCCAGGTTGTTGAGCACCTCACCGCGGGCGACCGTCGCCGCCGCCGCGATCACGGTCTTCGTGGCGGACGACTTCGGGATG
>JBDSKH010000010.1:0-12224 GCA_039917005.1 Pseudolysinimonas sp. | reverse complement strand
CCGGGGTTGATGGCGGCGTCGGTCTGCACGACCGGGAGGGAGATGGTGGCCGACTGGGTCGTCGTGGCGCCGGGGTCCTGCCCGAAGTTCCAGAAGTCGAAGGGTCCGGTGTCGCCGTTGTCGTCCTGCTGACCACCGTTGCTGTCCTGCCCCGACGTGTCCTCCGGCACAGCGGATGACGCGATCTGGATGCTGCGGTTGAGCGCGCTGACGATGCCGTCGGTGACCGTGTTGGCGAGTCCGAGCGGTGCCCCGATCGCGACGGCCTGGTCGCCGACGTTGAGGTTGCTGGAGTCGGCGAACTCGATCGGCTGCATGCCGCTCGCGCCCTCGAGCTTGATGACCGCGAGATCGACGATCGGGTCGATGCCCACGACCTTGGCCTTGTACAGCTTGCCGTCGTAGGTGGTGACCTCGATCGTTCCGTCGCTGGATGCGCCGTCGAGAGTGACCACGTGCGTGTTGGTGAGCACGTACCCGTCGGAGCTCAGCACGACACCCGATCCGGTTCCGCCCGCGCTCGACGCTGTCACCGAGATCGTCACGACGGACGGCGAGGCCTTCGCGGCCACGGCGGTCACCGCGTTGACGTTGTCGGCGTCATTGACCGTGATGGTCTGCGGGCTCGCAGCCTCGGTCTGAACGTTGCTGAGGTTCGAGGTGACCGCGATGGTGGCGACCCCGGCTCCGGAGGCACCGCCGAGGATCGCGCCGACAGCGAGCGCGGCGACAACAGGCCCGACGTTGCTCTTCTTCTTCGGCTCGGCCGGCGTCGAGGGCTTGTGCCCGGGGACGGTGGAGCGGGTGGCGGCCGGTGCAGCGGGGTCCGGTGAGCTGCTGGGTGACTCGGTCATGTCGGGTCGTGCTCCTTTCAAGCGGAGTCAGCATCCCGCTCGAACCTGGGCGTTCTATATGGCAGAACTGGGAGCGTACTTCACTTTCTCCGCACGCATCCTCAGCATCCCGGCCCGCTCGGATTGGCGGCGCAATCGTGCTCCACCAGGACCGTCTTCGCGCCATCGACGGACACGTGCAGATCGTTGGCCGGAAGCGGTATCACGCCGTCGATCGGGTAGAAGGGACTGCCCGCGAAGCGATACTCGGCCGCGAAGTCGATCGTGAGGCGGATCGTGTAGGTGCCCTCCGTTACATAGACATGGCTGGTCGGTGTGGGACCGAACTCGGGGATGCCGAGCGCCTGCCAAGTCGCCCCTTTGCTAGATCTCGTGACGGCGGTGCCGTCACCGTAGTTCCAGTGGAACGCGACCGGCGTGAAGCGGACGGATGCCGGCTGGCCCAGCAGGGTGCCGTTGACGACGTGCTGTGCTGTCACCGCGTAGAAGTTCGCGTCGAGTCCCGGCACCATCCAGCCGTCGGGCTGCATGTACTGAACGCCTGGGCTCGGCCGGAACGACGCGATGTCGGAGAGCGTGATGGGTTCGGCGCCGGCATCGTCCTTGGCGCACGTGACCTCGAGGCATTTCCAGATCACGGGAGGGCCGGAGATGCCGCCCGTGGTTCCGTGGCCGCTGGACCCGGTTCCGTTTCCGGGCCACGCGGATGTCCCGCCGATGTGCGCTGCGCCGTCACTGATGGTCCCCGAAGTGCAAACGCCGGAGAGTACATCGCCCGGTGCACATCCGCCGGTCGCCACCGCTAGCGCCCCTGGTATCAAGAGAACAGAGATCAGCAGAAGTCTGAACCGGTCCACGGTTCGCTCCTGTCTACTTTGAGGTCTCCGTCGACATCATCGAACTCGATCTCCAGCGCAAGTCGTCCTGGCCTCTCTCCCACATCGATGGTTTGGTTTGTCGCGTCGACGATCCCGGCTCCCGACACGTCGAGACACAGGTAGACCGTCAAGACCACCTGGCCGGATTCGGCAATTTCTGCCTGTTGGAGGGTTGCCGTGTCGTAACTAATGTCTCCGACCTGGTGGTAGCCCTTCGCGGAGAGATCTTGCGCGGTCTGAATCTCGTCAGCCAGCGCGGCACCTCGCACATAAGGCTTGATCAAGGAAATGTCGTTCCAACCGCCGGCGCCAAGTTGGTTTTCTGCCGCCAGGTACTGGCCATAAAGCTCCTCCGCCGCCGCGAGCGCCTCCTCATCCGAGGCGAACACGGGCGTTCGGCTCGGTATGGGATCGGGTGGCGGCACCACCGGATCCTCCGGAGAGCACGCGGCGAGCCCCGCCGCCGCGATGAGAGTCAGTCCGAGTGCCGTTGCCGCAAGTACCGTTCGCATTCGGCGACCGTAGATCGCATGCGGCACCCGTCGTGCGAACTCTCCACAGCATCCAGAGCCGTGACCGCCGGCACCGCCCTGTAAGCGACCGGACCCGCCCACCCGATACCTTGGCGTGGTGATCGACGCCGTCCCCGGATCCTGGACCCGTGCCGCGCGCGGCGCCATGCTCCTCAACGATGAGGGTGCGCTCAGGCCGACCATCTTCGCCGAGATGTCGGCACTCGCGGCGAGTACCCACGCCATCAACCTGGGCCAGGGGTTTCCCGACTACGACGGACCGCCCGAGGTCCTTGAGGCCGCGCGGCAGGCGATCGCCGACGGCATCAATCAGTACCCGCCGGGGCTCGGCACACCGGCCCTGCGTGAGGCGATCGCGCAGCACCAGCAGCGCTTCTACGGCATCGCAGTCGATCCCGACCGCGAGGTACTCGTGACGGCGGGTGCCACGGAGGCGATCGCCGCGACCCTCCTTGCCCTGCTCGACGAGGGCGACGAGGTCGTCACGCTCGAGCCCTTCTACGACTCCTACGGCGCGATGATCGCTCTCGCGCGCGCCACACACGTCACCGTGCCGCTGCGCACCCCCGACTTCCAGCCCGATCTCGACGAGCTGCGTGCCGCGGTGACCGACCGCACGCGCGTCATCCTGCTCAATTCACCGCACAACCCGACCGGGTCGGTGCTCGGGCGCGAGACGCTCGAGCTGATCGTCGAGCTCGCTCAGCGCCACGACGCGATCATCGTGTCGGACGAGGTGTACGAGCACCTCGTCTTCGAGCCGGCCGCTCCCCACATCCCGATCGCGAGCCTGCCGGGCGCGGCGGAGCGCACCGTCACCATCTCGAGCGGCGGCAAGACCTTCAGCACCACCGGCTGGAAGATCGGCTGGCTCATCGCGCCCCCCGCCATCCGTTCGGCGATCGTGTCGGTCAAGCAGTTCCTCACCTTCGTCAACGGGGCACCATTCCAGCCGGCGACCGTGGTCGGCCTGGGTCTTCCCGATGCATATTTCCGGGATGCTGCGGCAGCCCTCGAACGCCGGTGCGGTCTGCTGTCGGCAGGCCTGCGATCCGCCGGGTTCGAGGTATCCCGCCCCGCCGGCGGATACTTCGTGGTCGCCGACGCCACCCCGCTCGGATATCCCGACGCCGTCGAGTTGTGCCGGCTGCTGCCCGAGCTCGTCGGGGTCGTCGCGATCCCGCTGACCGCGTTCGTGCGACCCGAGCGTCACGAGGACTACCGCCCGCTGGTTCGCTTCGCATTCTGCAAACAGGATGCGCTGCTCGAACGCGCGGCGGAGCAGCTCGCGGGGATCATCACTAGGTAGGCGGCGGACGTCGGAAACTGTCGCCGCGAGAGAGACAAGGGCTCGAGGGGCGCACCCACGCTGAGAATCACGGGGGCGCCGGGTCGGACTCGAAGCGCGGTGGACTTCGCCAGTCGGCCCCGGCGGGAGTGCGCTCGAAGGCCGGCTCGGTGACGTAGCGCCGGTCGAGAGGCGATCTCCATTCGAGATCTCCGGCGCTGTCGGCCCGCTGGGTCACGCTCCACGACGTCGCGTGCTTCAGGACGTGATGCGAGCGGCAGAGGTGTGCCAGGTTGTTGTGCGCCGTCTGGCCGTCGAGGGCGAAATCGTGCGTGTGATCGATATCGCACCCGCCCGCCCGGCGACCGCATCCGGGAAACCGGCACCCGCCGTCGCGGACGCGAAGCCAGGTGCGCAGGTCTTCGGTGACGCGGTAGCGGGTGCGATCGAGGACGAGCTCTGCCCCGGTGACGGGATCGGTGAGCAGGCGTTGCAGGGTCGGGCTGTCGGCGACCAGCCGGCGTGCGGTCTCGGCATCGATCGGCCCGTAGCCCTCGAGCGTGGCGGGGGACGCGTCGCGTCCGAGCAGGCTCAGCGCCGGCACCGTGACGATCACATGCGCGCGGATCGCCTGGAACGTCGTGCGATCGTCGGCGGCCGCACCGGTTGAGCCCGCACCCTCGCCCTCGAGGAGGACCGAGCAGAAGAGATCGGCTCGCAGCTGAGCCAGCGTTCGCGAGTCCCCCGCACGCCGGAGTGACCGCGCGGTCGCATCGAGTCGCGAGTGGATGGCGATCGCATCGACGGCCGGCAACTGCGCGCCGAGCCAGGCCATGCCGTCCCGCTCGGGGTGGACGACGACGTCACGGTCGGAGCGTGCACGGCGGTGACGCTCGGCATGATCGCCGGGCACGCGGGCCTCTCGCAGCGCACGCACCCGGCGTTCGAACTTGGCCGCCGTCATCGAGCCTGCCAGCGGAAGCGCGAGTGTCTCGAGAGCTAGGCGGTCGTCGGCGGGGAGATCGCCCAGCTGGTCGACGAGGATGCGGGCCTGTCGCTCGCGGATGCCTCCGTCGCGCAACGCGGCAAGGGTCGCCGGCAGGTCGTTGACGAGGGACACGGCGTCGGAGGTGAGGCGATCGGCCGTCGCCTCGGGGATGAGGAGTGCGCACGCGAGCTCGGCTCGGAACGCCCGCTGCGACATGCCGGAGTCGGCTGCGGTGACGGTGGCGTCGGCGAGGAGGGACAGCCGCTGCGCCTGCTCGATGAGCTCGAAACGCGCGGCCGACAGACCGGCGATGATTCCGTCGATCTGGGCCATCGCATCCAACATCTCGCCCACCGCATTGCGCGCGTCGGAACTGACGCGTGAGCGCTTCGCACGGTCGTCGGTGGGGGCCATGTAGCAATGAGATCAGGGGCCACCGACAAAGGCAAACCCGCCCCTGATCAGGGCTTTTCATGGTGGATAACCTAGGTGAGCCAGGGCTGGGGAGGAGAGGGCCAGAGGCCCCACGAGCCCCGCACACACACGACCCAGCTACCCCTCCGACACCCGGAACCGCCGCAGCTCGAGCGCCGGATTGATGCGCCGCACCTCGGCCACGCGCGCCGGTGAAATCCAGGCGACCGCCACATCCGTCGCCTCGCCGATCGTCACCAGCTCGACGCCCATCGGGTCGACGACCATGCTGTTGCCCGCTCCGATGGGCGGCGCATGATCCGCCGCCGCGACGTACACGGTGTTCTCGATCGCCCGCGCCGTGATGAGCGTGCGCCAGTGCGATTCCTTCAGCGGCCCGCGCACCCACTCCGATGGCAGCAGCACCAGGTCGGCACCGGCGTCGACCAGGCGCCGCGTCACCTCCGGGAACCGGATGTCGTAGCAGGTCTGCAGTCCGACGGTGAAGCCGTGCCACGGAAAGACCGGCGTCTGATCGAGCGGACCGGGGACGATGTACTCGCTCTCCCGGTCGCCGAACGCGTCGTAGAGGTGCATCTTGCGGTAGTGGGCGACCATCTCCCCGGTGTCGGAGAGGGCGACGAGCGTGTTGGCCACGCGCTTCTGCTCGTCGGGCACCCGCTCGATCATGCCCGCGACGATGTGGATGCCGAGCTCCGTCGCGAGTTCGGCCAGCGCCCGCGAGAACGGGCCGTGCAATCCCTGCGCGTGCGGGACACAGTCGGCACCGAGCTTCGGCGTGAAGTACGACGAGTACTCGGGGAAGACCACCAGGAGCGCCCCACGGTTGGCCGCATCGCCCGCCAGCCGGGACATCGCTTCGAGGTTGGCATCGGTGTCGTCGCCCGGCGCGAACTGCGCGACCGCGATCGCCTGCGCCGTCGCCCCCGCCTCGATGCCCGCCATGGATTCAGACTACGCAGAAAGCCCTGTCAGTCCGAGTCGGCGATGAGGCCGCGCAGCGCGCTCGTCGCGCCGACCTCGGGCAGCAGGGCGGCTCCGTCGATCCCCGACCCCCGCGGTTCCCGGATGTCGACCTCCGGCCAGATCCGCCGCAGCTCGTCCGTGAAGCGGCTCGCGATCGCCTCGGCCCGAAGCACCCCTCCGATCGCGCACACCACGGGCGACGGTCTCTCGGCCTCCCCCACGCGCTCCAGCCCCGTGGCCACGGAGAGCACCAATTCGCGCGCCGCTTCGTCGCAGATGGATGCCGCCACCTCATCCGTCGCCGCAAGATCCGCGACGTGGCGCGTGTACGTGGCGATCCGCCGTACGCGTCCGGGGTCGCTCTGCAGAGTGATGTAGGCCTGCTCGAGGTCGGGGAACTCCGCCATGGCGCGTTCCGTGAGCGCCGTCTTCGGACCGCGGCCATCGTGGGCGCGCATGACCGCCTCGAGCGCTGCCCGGCCGATCCAGTAACCGGAGCCCGCGTCGCCGAGCAGGTTGCCCCACCCGTCGACACGGGCGACCGAGGTCTCGCCGACCGCGAGCGTGACGACACCCGTGCCGGATGCCACGACCACCCCTCGCTCGTCGCCCAGCGCCCCGAGATAGCTGGTCACCGAATCGTGCGCCATCAGCACCCGGGTCACACCGGATCGCATCGCCGCGTCGCGCAGCGCCACCGGGTCGGTCTCCTCGCGGGTGAGCCCCGTCGAGCCGACGCTCACGATGCCGATGTCGCCGGCGGTGGCCGCGACGGACGCGACGACCTGTGCCAGCTGCGGGATGAGCGGGGCGTGGGTCAGGATGCCGGGGAGCTCACCCTCGTCTGATCGCGCGCCGTCGTCGATGAGCAGCGTGCGGATGCCGGTCTGCCCGGCATCGATCGCGAGAACGCGTCGGGTCGGATTCTCGGTCGCGTCGCTGCCCATCGAGTCCTTGGCCACGGCCCCAGACTAGCGAGCGGGCAGGCCGCGCCCTCGACGGGGTCTCGCGGCGGTGCGAGCATGGCGATCATGGATATCACCCAGATTCTCGAAGACTCGCTGCGAAAGGCGGCGGCAGCGCACGGCGTCTACGAGGCCGAGCAGCTCGGCGGCGTCTACGACGAGCAGTGGCCCGCCTGGTACGCGGCGCACATGACGAAGCAGCTCGCCGACGACGGATACCTGATCAGCGGAGGCGCGCTGGACGCCTGACGCGGGTCGACCTGCGGGGCCTACCCGAGCGTCCTGACTTCGTGAGCTGCGACGGGCTGGGCCGCTCCGCTCCACCGAATCGCCACTAAGCCAATGGCAGCGAGCGTCGCAATCTCGATGGCGGAGAAGAACGCATACGAGAGGCTCGGTACACCGATGAACAGCGTAGCGACCTGGACGAGCACCATGAAGGCAGCGGTGACGATACTCGCTACGCGACTCAGCGGGCGACGCGCGATGCGGGTGACCACAACCATTGCAAGCGGGATCTCCACAAGTACAGAAGAGGCAAGCAGGAAGCCGGGAGTGAGCGGCACACCTTCTGCCCCGCCGTCGAGTACCGACTGAAGAGCAACGGGATCGTGCAGTCCGAGCACGTCGCAGTAGATGTAGTTGAGGGAGACGAAGATCCACAACGTGGACAGCAGGATGGGGCGTTCAAGGCTTCTCATGACGCTTCCCTAAGCCTTCGTCGGCGCGATCGTCGGCGGCTCGGTAGCGCCCTGGTCGAGGCGGAACGGAGGATACGCGTCGGTCAGCAGGAAGACGTAGGCGTACACGCGGTACACCCAGCGGTTGAGTCCCATGACGAAGTCGAAGAGGGCTTGTGGATAC
Organism: Pseudolysinimonas sp.; assembly: GCA_039917005.1. Classification (GTDB taxonomy): domain Bacteria; phylum Actinomycetota; class Actinomycetes; order Actinomycetales; family Microbacteriaceae; genus JBDSKH01. The sequence goes on along the minus strand of JBDSKH010000010.1, from coordinate 4,453 downwards.
CGTGCGGTGAAGAGCAGGATGACCGCAGCGATGAGCACGAGGATCGCGAGCAAGCCGGGTGTGGAGTCTGCTCCCAGGTAGTGCCCCCAGCGGCCCGCGTCGGCGAGCGGCCGGTCGGCCGGAGAGTCGGTGCGCGGAGACCAGTTGTAGGTCGCGCCCACGATGAGAGCAAGGACGAGGTAGTGCGGAATCGCCAGGAGCCACCACTTCACCAGCACGAGGCCGTTGATAAGCTTCTCCGGGTACTCGACGTCGAAGTCGGCCGGATAGTCGGTCTTCTGAAGGGTAAATGGCGGGTACTTGTCGACGCCGAGCGCCGAGTAGCTGTAGAACGCCACGCGCCAGTTCCACCGGAGCACGCCGACCGCGAAGTCGAACAGGCTTCGTGGGTACCGGCCGGTGAAGAGAATGGCGAATCCGGCGATGATCGTCGTGAAGAACGCGGCGATGCTGAGGAAGAAGAGCAGGAACGCGTGCGGGAACACGAGAACCCACTTCACGAGCCACAGCCACCGGGACAGTCGTGGGGCGAGCTCGCCGGTGAGAGTGGCGGGTGAGATGCGTGCAGTAGTCATACCGACCACTGTGCTCGTGCAGCGGCCCGCGCGGTACGACCGAAAGTACGGGATCAGCTCGCCGAAGAGATGATTTACGTGATCAGCGGAGGCGACCTCAGTGACTGTGGCTGACCGCTCGGCAGCTCACCTCGACGAGAGCCTCCGCATCGAAGAGCGCGACGACGCCTACGGCCGTCCATGCCGGCAAGGGCGGCTGCATGAACTCGCCGACGATCTCGAGAAGGATGCGTGATTGTGCGCCGAGTCCCACGTGATACGAAGTGATCTCGACGACGTCCGGCCATCCCATCCCCGCCTCGAGCAGCGTCTCCGTGAGGTTGCGGAAGGTCTGGCGCAACTGGGTCGCGACGTCGGGCTCATACCCCTCGGCGGTGTCTCCGGTGTGCCCGGTCACCGTGAGTTCCGCGCCCACCCTGACCGCGGCCGGTATCCCGGTCGAATCGTAGAACGGCTTCCAATGAGAGGGAACGACGATCGTTGGCGTTGCCATGAGATCAGTTATAGCGAAGAGGCCCCCCGGCGCTCGTCAGAGCTCTGCGTTGACGGGGCTAGATAGGTGTACCGAATCGTGGCGGGCCAGAACTTGGTCCGTGCGCGTCGTCCGTGTTCCCACATCACGTGAAGCCCTCCGGTCGAGTCGCTGGCGAGAGCTGAATAGCCACTCGGGCCAGGGTCGAGGAGTTGCGCCGATGTCCACGACTTGCCACCATCCTCCGAGCGACGCAGCGTGAGCTTCTCACGGGGCGAAAGTCGCCCACCTGCGGACACGGAGCGGCTATCGGGATTCGTGAAAGCGAGTTGGCTGACCCCCCGCGCGCGCACGATGGTCAGCCCCGCCTGACAGACGGGCTCGCCGATCTCGGGGGCCGCGCGCGGATCGCTCCACCCAGTCGCGCCGTCGGAACTCCAACTGAACACGCGCGAAGGCACTGCCCGCTGCCGAAAGCTCATGACCGCACCTCCCCGTGGATCGGCCGTGACGACGCCCTCAGACGTTCCCGCAAATCCCTCGTCAGACGCCGCAACGAGATCTCCTGCATGCCAGGTCGCGCCGCGATCGTCACTGAAAATCGTCATCACGGCCGAACGACCCTTTCCGGGTCGATGGGAGATCCACACCGGTACGACGAGGCGACCGGATTCGAGTACGGCCCCTGTGCCGGGACCCGGGGCGAGTCCGTCGATAGGAAAGTCCGCACCCGCTGCCGCTAGGACCACAGCGGTCCGTTCGATCGCCCGGCCGAACGTCCGACCTCCATCGCTGCTCGTGCGATGCCACAGCCGTCGGTATCCCTCTTGGAAGAAGAGATGAACTACGGAGGTGAAGGGATCCGACACCAACGTCGGGTTGTCAACAGTGCGCCACCACCCCCGTTGCACGACTCGCAGGGGTCCCCACGTCTGGCCGCCGTCGTCACTGCGGCGGCTCAGGATGTTGCTCGGCCCGAAGTCGGAGATGAACCGGCGACCGACGGCCATCGCGATCACCGTGGTCGCTCCACTCACCGCGACCGCCGGGATGCGCACTGCGCCGTGCCTCGCACTTCCACGAAACAGGTCCGTCTCTCGGGCCATCCGTCGCACTCTCCAGGATCGACGCGACGCGCCGGCCGCTAGGAGTTGAACTGTCGCAACAGTTCTTCCTTCGTCATTCTGGAGTAGCCGGCGAGACCTTCACTGCGAGCCTTCGCCCGTAGAGCCGTGACATTCCAGTCACTCATCGATGTGCTCGTGTCGGCCGCACTCGGAACCTTCGCGGGTTCTTCCTGTTTTACGGTGTACGCTTCCCGGTTCGCGTGCTTCTTGGCCTTCTCCTTCGCGTGCTTCGCGTCCTTCTTGGCCTTCTCCTTCGCGTGCTTCGCGTCCTTCTCGGCCTTCTCCTTGGCCTTCTCCTTGGCCTTCTCCTTCGCGCGCTTCGCGTCCTTCTCTGCCTTCTCCTTCGCGCGCTTCGCGTCCTTCTTCGCCTTCTCCTTCGCGCGCTTCGCGTCCTTCTTCGCCTTCTCCTTCGAGCGTTTGGCGTCCTTCTTCGCACGCTTTCGTACGCGCTCAGCGGCCCGGGCCGCCGCCTTGCGGTCCGTCTTGGACACGGCCCTGTCCCCACGGACATCGACGTCCACCTCGTGCAGGGCCGCTCGCCCGCCTACGACCCCTTGTTCGTCTTCGGAACCCACGTCGGTCCTTTCACTGCGCCTGGCCGGTACTCGGCTAGGGCGATAATAGGCCGCGGGCATCACCGGCCGCGTGTGAACAGTTGGTGAAGCGGCCGTATGTGCCGAACCCGTCGGCGTACTGTTTTCAAGTGACCGGGTCCGTGCGTGTATTGGGCTCGGCTGGATTGGCGCCGCCACAGCGCACCCTGCTCGACATCTTTCGGGACACTGCTGCACGCTTCCCCGACGCCTCCGCTCTCGATGACGGCGAGGGGGCGCTGAGTTACCGCGAGCTGCTCGCGCGAGTCGTTCAGGTGGCCTCACGGCTCGGCGCGAGCGGCGTCGTTCGTGGCTCACGGGTGGGCATCAGGATGCCGTCCGGCACTCGCGAGCTGTACATCTCGATCCTCGCTGTGTTGGCTGCGGGAGGGGCATACGTTCCCGTCGACGCCGACGACCCGCAGGAGCGCGCCGAGCTCGTATTCCGTGAGGCCGACGTTGTCGGCGTCATCGGCGAGGGTGGCATCTTCACGCCCGTTGTGGCAAGGGATCTGTCTGTGAGGTTCAGCCACGCCGACGGGTCGCTGTTCGAACGCAGTCCGCCCTTTCTGAGCACCACGATCGCCCCGCTCATCGATCCGCCCAGACCCGACGACGACGCGTGGATCATCTTCACTTCGGGTTCCACGGGAACGCCGAAAGGTGTCGCTGTTCGACACCGATCAGCGGCGGCCTTTGTCGACGCCGAAGCACGGCTCTTTCTCGCCGACGACCCCATCGGTCCGAACGATCGGGTCCTGGCCGGCCTGTCTGTCGCGTTCGACGCCTCGTGCGAAGAGATGTGGCTGGCATGGCGCCACGGCGCGTGCCTGGTACCCGCACCGCGATCCTTGGTGCGCACCGGAATGGACCTGGGCCCATGGCTCACTGCCCGCAGCGTCACGATCGTGTCGACGGTTCCGACCCTGGCGTCGCTGTGGCCGGCCGAATCCCTCGAGAACGTGCGCCTGCTCATCTTCGGCGGCGAGGCGTGCCCGCCGGAGCTCGCCGAGCGTCTCGCAGTCGAAGGCCGCGAGGTCTGGAACACCTACGGTCCCACCGAGACGACCGTTGTGGCGTGCGCCGCGCTCCTGGACGGCACGCAGCCCATCCGGATCGGTCTTCCGCTCGATGGGTGGGAGTTGGCCGTCGTCGGTAGTGATGGCGCCCCCGTCGCTGAAGGCGAACTCGGCGAGTTGGTCATTGGCGGAGTCGGCCTTGCGCGCTACCTCGATGCGGCCAAAGACCACGAGTGTTTCGCCCCACATCCGGGACTCGGCTGGGAGCGTGCGTACCGCAGCGGCGACCTGGTTCGGTTCGAGAGCGCCGGGTTGGTCTTCCACGGTCGAGCTGACGATCAGGTCAAGGTCGGTGGGAGACGCATCGAACTCGGCGAGATCGAGAGCGCCCTGCAGGCGCTGCCCGGCGTGACCGCTGCAGCGGCCGCTGTGCGCGAAACGGACGCAGGCAACCGGGTGCTTGTGGGGTACCTCGCCGTCGCCGACCCGGCGACGTTCGACAAACCAGATGCCACCGCGCGGCTTCGCGGGGCGCTTCCCGCGGCGCTCGTCCCGCTCCTCGCCGTCGTGGATCAGCTTCCGATCCGCGTGTCCGGAAAAGTCGACCGCGCCGCGCTCCCGTGGCCGCTGACCAATGTCGTGACCGATGAGGTCGGGATGACCGACA
>JBDSKH010000009.1:0-3897 GCA_039917005.1 Pseudolysinimonas sp. | reverse complement strand
CCCCCGTCTTCCCGTTGCGGTTGACGGTCACGGTGATGCAGACGGTGTCGCCGGCATCGGCGTCGACGCGGAAGAGCGGGGACACCTGGATGCCGCCCTCCCCGTCACGGATCTGGACCTGGTAGCGGTCGCCCTCCTCGAGCCCGGGATCTGGCCAGCGGAACTCGACGGCCCCCCCGGTCTCGGTCGCCGAGATGTCGGTGACCGTCGGGATGCCGTCGTCACCCGCCGCCTGCAACAGCACGAAGAGGGCGGTGGCACCCAATCCCAGCACGAGCACCGCGGAGGCGACGAGCACCCAGGTGATGGTCTGCATGCGCCTGCTCAGCGGGGCAGGCCGGCTCGCGGAGAAGCGGTTCGGGGCGCTCGCCTCGCGCACCGTTCCGACGGGCGTGTACGAGTCGACCTTCGCCAGCGCACGACGGCGGCGACGGGCGGGCGGGGTGCTCGCCGAGCCGCCGGGAAGAGGGCGGAGGCGGGTGCGGTCCTCCATGTCGCTCACGGTGCCGAGCGCCCATTCGTCGAGGGAGACCTCGATCGGGGTCTGGGAGACGCCGAGCTCGGTCTCGATCACCTGCAGTTCGCGCACGAAATCGAGTGCGCTCGCCGGGCGCAGTTCCGGCTTGCGCGACATGGCGCGCCGGAGGAGCGCCTCGAGGCTGGCGGGGACGTCGGCGCGGCCGATCGGCTGGGGCTTGGCGCGGGCGATCCGGGACATCAGGTCAGTGGAGGAGTTCGACCCGCCGGGGACCTCGAACGGCGAGCGCCCGGCGAGCAGCGAGTACACCGTCGCACCGAGCGACCAGACCTCCGACGCGATCGAGCCGGGAGTCTCATCCAGCAGCACCTCGGGGGCCGACCACGGGATGGAGAGGCCGACCGAGTCCTCTTCCTTGGCGACCGTGAGCGATGCGGCGATGCCGAAGTCGGAGAGCACCGGGTGGCCGTAGGCGGTCAGCAGGATGTTGGAGGGCTTGATGTCGCGGTGCAATACACCGGCGCGGTGGGCGGTCTCGACGGCGCTGCCGATCTTCACGGCGATGCGCAGCACCTCGGCGACCGAGATGCGCTCCCGGCGGTACCGCTCGCTGAGCGAGGCCGAGCAGAGCTCCATGACCAGGTACGGCCGCCCGTCGGCGGAAACGCCGGCCTGATAGACGGTGAGGATCGCCGGGTGACCGCTCAGCTGCGCCATCAGGTTGGCCTCGGCCTGGAACATCTGACGGACCTGGTCGTTGACGACTTCGCTGAGCATCACCTTGACAGCGACCTGGCGACGCGGCATGTTCTGCTCATAGAGGAACACGTCGGCGAAACCGCCGGAACCCAAGACGTGGATGTAGGAGAATCCGGGCAGCACCGGAGGCTGAGATGGCAGACGGCGCGCCACGATTACCTCCCCTCAGCCGAAGACCTTGTCATTCTAGGCAGAAGGCCTCGACAGACCGGGCGGTTGACCCCTGAACGGGGGCCCGCTACTCGGCCCCCAAATCGGGCGGCCCCTCAATGGGCGGAGCCGCCACGACATCGACGATCGCGACGGTCACGTTGTCCCGTCCTCCGGCGGCGAGCGCCGCATCGACGAGTGCGCTCGCGGTCTCCCCCGCCGCCATGCCCGCACCGAGATGGAGCCGGATGCGGTCGTCGCCGAGCTCCTTCGTGAGACCGTCGGAGCAGATCAGAAGGCGGAGCCCGGCGCGTGCGGGCACCATCACGACATCGGGGCGCGGATCGTCGCGGAAGCCCAGGGCGCGCGTGATCACGTTGCTGTCCGGATGGGATTCGGCGTCTTCGGCGGCGAGCACCCCGGCATCCACCAGCTCCTGCACGACCGAATGGTCGGTGGTGACGCGCACCAGCTCGTTGGCCTCGTACCGGTAGACCCTGCTGTCGCCGATGTTGAACACGGCGAAGACGGGCGCGCCTTCGATCAGGACGAGTGCCGCACCGGTGACCGTCGTACCGACGCCGACGGGGATGCCCTCGGCGAGCGTGTCGATGTCGTTCGCCGCCGCCACGAGATTCGCCTCCAGGGTCGCGATGTCGAGGAATCGCACGCCCTTGCGGGGCGACAGGTGCTCGACGGCGGCAGCGCTAGCGCGATCACCTGCCGCGTGACCGCCCATGCCGTCGGCTACCGCGAACATCGGAGAGGCGACGACGACGCTGTCCTCGTTGTTCTGGCGCCGGTGCCCGATATCGCTGCGGGCGGCCCAGCTCAGCACCACGGCGCCGCCACCGGGGATCGCGATGCGGTGCCCGGTGCGGTCCTTGCCGATGTGGCTCACGCGGTCGCCCCCGCGGACTCGGCCGTCAGGCGCTCGGGCGACAGCAGCTCGAGGACGTTGCCATCGCCCAGATCGATGAGCGTGCCCGGTGTGACGACGGCCGACTCCCCGCGCAGGAGGGTGCGCGGCTTGGAGCCGGGGACGGTCACGGTCGAGCCGTTCGTCGACCGCATGTCGGTCGCGACGACCGCATCGCCGGACTGCCGTAGCTCGAGGTGGGTCGCCGAGACCTGCTTGTCGGCCGAGGGCACGGCGACCAGCCGGACGCGGCGGTCGCTCGCGATGCGCGGCACGCTCGGGCGGCGACCCAGGTAGACGGTGAGATCGAGCGACACCACCACGCCATCGGTCATCTTCAGCCGGTACGGGCGGCGCGGGGCAGGCGGGTGGGTGATCGAGACGGGATCGGCGGCGGGCTCGGTGTCGGCCGGGACGGCCTCCGGGGCGGCCTCCGGGGCGGCCGCGACCTCGCCCTCCGGCGCTGCATCGGGCTCCTGATCCCGGTCGCGTGCCGGACGCGCGGGCGCCGGCGGCTCGACCAGATCAGGAGGCGGCGCCGGGCGGACGCTGCGCGTGTGCTCCAGCTCCTCCGTCACCGCTCTATTCTGCGCCTCGCGGGCGGTTTCGCGACGTTGCGACATGACTACGGCGCCGTCGGCGGCTGGGCGCGCCGGATGGCGCACCGCACTGACGAAATCGTCAGTCCCGGCGGCCGGGAAATGCGGATTCGCTTGTACAGCCCCGCTCCGACTGACAGAATCGAGACCATGTCCGCCCGATCCAAAGCCGTCGTGCTCGACGACGTCTCCAAGGGCATCATCGAGCAGTTGCAGGAGGACGGCCGTCGCTCCTATGCCGAGATCGGCAAGGCCGTCGGCCTGAGCGAAGCCGCGGTGCGCCAACGGGTGCAGAAGCTCACCGATTCGGGCGTGATGCAGGTCGTCGCCGTCACCGATCCGATGCAGCTGGGGTTCTATCGCCAGGCCATGGTCGGGATCCGGGTCACCGGAGACACCACGCGCGTGGCCGAAGAACTCGGCGCCATCGACGCGGTCGACTACGTGGTCCTGACCGCCGGCAGCTTCGACCTGCTGGCCGAGGTCGTCTGCGAGAACGACGAAGACCTCATCGAGTTGCTCAACAAGCGCATCCGCGGCATCCCCGGCGTGCAGTCCACCGAGACGTTCGTGTATCTGAAGCTGCACAAGCAGTTCTACAACTGGGGCACGCGCTGAGTTCCGACCCGGAAACCAGCCGCCCCGAGAAGGAAGAGATAGGTCGATCATGACAACGACCGAACAGTCAGTGAGCACTCAAAAGCCGGCGCCGTCGCCCACCCTCGACGAGGCCGACCTGCAGCAGAAGGCGAAGGACCATCTCTGGATGCACTTCTCGCGCCAGTCGGTGCTGGAGGAGAAGGGCGTGCCGATCATCGTCAAGGGCGAGGGTCACCACATCTGGGATTCCCGTGGCAAGAAGTACTTCGACGGGCTCTCCGGCCTTTTCGTCGTCAACGCCGGGCACGGCCGCAAACGGCTCGCCGAGGTGGCCGCGAAGCAGGCAGAGGAACTCGCGTTCTTCCCGCTCTGGTCCTACGCGCATCCGTCCG
>JBDSKH010000008.1:0-7759 GCA_039917005.1 Pseudolysinimonas sp. | reverse complement strand
CGAACACGATGACCACGCGGGCGCCCGTCTCGATGATCCATCTCTGCATATCGACGAGCTCGACCTGCATGCGGGCGAGCTCGGCCTCGTACGCCTTCTTCGGGACGCGTCGGGTCTTCGACCCCTTCTGATCCTTAGCCTTCACAGATTCGACCGTAATCCGAGGTGCGGGATGCCGGTGGGGGGTTGCGCTCGCGGTCTCGGGCTGATGCAGAATGGCCCACCACCGGAGGGTGATGGGCCATTCTTGCGAGCTATCGGCTAGGCGGGCTGCTCCTCGCGGTGCGGAAGCTTCCAGCCCGGGCGCACGAAGTGGCAGGTGTACCCGCTCGGATACTTCTCCAGGTAGTCCTGGTGCTCGTCCTCGGCCTCCCAGAAGTCGCCGGCCGGCTCGACCTCGGTGACGACCTTGCCCGGCCAGAGCCCGGAGGCATCCACGTCGGCGATCGTCTCGAGGGCGACGCGCTTCTGCTCGTCGTTCGTGAAGAAGATCGCGGAGCGGTAGCTGCGGCCGACGTCGTTGCCCTGGCGGTTCATCGTCGACGGGTCGTGGATCTGGAAGAAGAACTCCAGCACGTCGCGGAACGAGATCACCTCGGGGTCGAAGACGATCTCGACGGCCTCGGCGTGATCGCCGTGGTTCATGTACGTCGCGTTCTGGGTCTCGCCACCCGAGTAGCCGACGCGTGTGGAGATGACGCCCGGGCGGCGGCGCAGCAGCTGCTGCGCTCCCCAGAAGCATCCGCCGGCGAGGATCGCGGTCTCAGTCGTGGTCATCTTCAGACTCCCTTCGAAGCGAACAGGCTGCGGTCGTCACCGTAGCCCCGACTCTCCAGCTCATCCAGGGGGATGAATCGCAGAGCCGCGGAATTGATGCAGTAGCGCAGGCCGCCGTCGTGGACGGGGCCGTCCTCGAACACGTGTCCGAGGTGGCTGTCGGCGTTCGCCGAGCGGACCTCGGTCTGAACCATCCAGAAGGTGCGATCCTCGCGCTCGACGATGTTGCCGGCCACGATCGGCCGCGTGAAGCTCGGCCAGCCCGTTCCGCTGTCGAACTTGTCGAGGGACGAGAACAGCGGCTCGCCCGAGACGATGTCGACGTAGATGCCGTCGTCGTGGGTGTTCCAGAACTCGTTGCGGAACGGCGGCTCGGTCGCCGCGTTCTGCGTGACCTCGTACTGCCGAGGGGTGAGCTCGGAGATGGCGGCCGGGTCCTTGCGGTACTGGGTGTCGGTCATGGGGATGTGCTCCTCTGCGAGCCGCTGGCTGCGGCCTCACCCAATAGAACAGCGACCTGCATCAGAAAGTTCCCGCAGTCGGGACCGGGTTGTCAACCCGTCACACCGCCTCGTCCGTCGCGCTAGTGACGCAGCACTCCAGACTTCACGAAAGGTACGAGACCATGACGACAGCACCTGTTTCCTCCGGCCCCAGCAAGCTCCTGATCGCACTGATCGCGATCGGCGGCGTGCTCCTCCTCACGATCACCGCGGTCGTGTTCCTGCTCGTCGGACAGAACTCCGGCGGCACCGGCTCCATCAACGCGGGCGAGCAGACTCCCATCACGGACAGCAGCACGGGCCCCACCCCGGCCGCCGACCCGGCCGATGGAACCGGCGGCGACGTCGCCGATGGCCAGACCGGCGGCGGCTCCACTGGCGGCCAGAGCAGCGGCGGCGGTCAGGCGCCCGTCGACAACTCGCTTCGCTTCACGAGCTTCAACTACAACGCCCAGGTCGCTTGCGACCCCACGGGCAACGACGAGAAGCCCAGCCCGTCGATCTCGTGGTCGAGCGCCAACGCCGCCCACGTCTACTGGTCGCCCAGCGACGACGAGGCGACGGCCGAGGACTACGAGGTCGGTGCGAGCGGCAACCAGGACGACATGTCCTACTCGAAGGGCGAGGGTGAGCGCTACGAGTTCCCGTGCAACCACCGCGAGACCTTCGACACCACCATCACTCTGGTCGGCGCGAACGGTCAGACGGTCAGCAAGACCGTGACTTTCACCGACATCAACTGGAACAGCGGCGGGGACGACGACGACTACTGAGTCGCATCGCCGGTATAGCGGGGCCCGTCAGTTCGCCTCGGACTCATCCAGCAGCCTGCGCGCCGCGAGACCGATGATCGCGCTGTAGGTCGGATAGGCGAATTTCACGCCCGCGAGCGTCGCAGGATCGATCCCCGCCGCCATCGCGGTGGTCACCGACTGCACGACCTCGATCGCGTTCTCGCCGACCGCGTGCGCGCCGAGGATGAGCTCCCGGCGGCGATCGGCGATGAGCTTCAGGAAACCGGGCGTCCGGTCGTCGATTACCGCGCGATCCAGTTCGCTGTAGGGCACGAAGGCGACGATGCACCGCGGGTCGCGGGCACGTGCCTCCGCCTCGGTGAGCCCGACGCCGGCATAGTCGGGGTCGGTGAAGCCTCCCGATGGCAGCAGGTGGTGCGGCGTGCGACGGTTCGCGTCGAGCACAGCGTTCTCGGCGGCGGCCTCGCCCTCGAAGTGTGCGGCCTGCACGAGCATGTCGCGACCGTTCGCGTCGCCGACGGCGTAGATGTGCGGTACCGAGCTGCGGAAGTACTGGTCGACCGGGATCGCGGACCGCACGGTCTGCACGCCGGCCGCCTCGAGGCCCAGGCCTTCGACATCCGCGGGCCAGCCGGTCGCCATCACGACCGCGTCGAAGGAGGCCGTGACCGCCTGCCCGGCGTCGCGCCAGGCGAGGGTGATCGATCCGTCCTCGGCACGGGTGAGGCTCTCGACCGTCTCGATGCCGGTGTGGAGCGCCACGCCCTGCCCGGCGAAGGCGGCGCCCACGGCATCCGAGATCTGCTCGTCTGCAATCGCCAGGATGCGGGGCGCGACGTCGAGCAGGGTGACGTGCGCTCCGAAGGCGCTGAAGACGGTGGTGAGCTGGGCGCCCGTGTTGCCGGCGCCGATGATCGCCACACGGCCGGGCAGTGCCGGCATGTCGAGCACGTGCTCCGGGACCGTGGCCAGCTCGGCACCGGGGATGGGCAGCGGACGCGAGTGCCCGCCCACCGCGACGATGATCGAGTCGCCGGTGAGGCGCCGTCCGCTCTCGAGTTCGAGCGTCGTGGCGTCAGCGAAGCGGGCACGTCCCTCGAGCACGAGATCGATGCCGGCGCGCGCGAATCGCTCCGGCTCGGCCTTCAGGTCGCGTACCTGATCGACCGTGGCGCGGACCCGTGCGACGGTAGACACCCAGTCGATCACGGGGTCGCTGACGGCAAGACCCCACCGGTGGGCGATGCGCACCTCGCGGGCGAGACGTGCCGTCTTCGCGAGCACGCGGGTCGGCACGCAACCGGTGTTGACGCAGGTTCCGCCGGTGCGCTCCGCCTCGATGACGGCGACCCGGGCGCCCAGTTCAGCAGCGCGCAGGGCCGCAGAGGTACCGGCCGGGCCGGCTCCGATCACGAGGACGTCGTAGTGGTCGGATGCAACAGCGGCCATGCATCGCAGACTACGCGGTCAGGCGGTTCAGCCGACCGTGCCGCATTCCGAGCAGAACCACGTCGGATCATCCTGGATGGAGTGGAAGTCGAGAGGCTCGTGACAGACGTCGCACTGCGGCCAAGTGAACTCGTGGTCGTGCGCAGCGTCCAACACTCGGCCGCGGCTCTGCGGGCGTTCGTGGTTGTTGGACATTCTCGGGACGGTACTCCGCACGCAGGGCCGGCAGCAGTCCCGCGTTCGGGAGCCCCGCGTCCGGGGCACACGGCACAGCGCCGCTTACGCTGCCGTGATCAGCCGACGCCCGGCCGCGGGGCATGCCTCTCGAGGTACCGCGTGTGCGCTGCGGCAGCCGCCGACCTCAGCGTGCGGAAGTACCCGATCAGCTCGCGATCGCCGCTCTGCTCGGCCCACGTCACCGCACGATACCCGCGCTCGCCGCCGAACTCGAGCAGCCGGATCACGCCGTAGCAGCGCCCGTACTGGGCCATCATCATCCACTCGCCCGGCTCGGTCTCGACGGCCGACAGCAGGGGATGCCATCCCGGCACGTACTCGCGCCGCGCTCGCTCGAGAGCGGCGTAGGAGTCGTCGATCGCGTGCTGCATGGGCCTTCCGTCGAGTGACGCGGCCGGCCCCGCACCCGCAGCCTACGACTCCGCGACGACGAGCGGAACCGTCAGCCTGCCGGCGGTGACAGCAGCGTCACGGGATCGACGCCCATGCGCTCAGCCAGCCGCTCGAGCGAGCGAAGGGTCAGGTTGCGCTCGCCACGCTCGACACCGCCCATGTACGTGCGGTGGACGCCCAGGGCATCCGCGAGCTCCTCTTGACTGATGCCGCGCTCGCGGCGATATGCCCGGATGTTGGCGCCGGCGATGCGCTGCAGCTCACCTTCCATACCACAACGATTTCGAGATGATACTTGAAAGTCTACATACTCATGCGTATCATCATGATGTGAGGGAACCTCCGCGGCCGGCACCCCCGGCCGCGGAACCTCTCACTGCGCCAGCGGGTGGCGACAGGCCCTGATCCGTCGTCACCCGCGACCATTCCTTCCCTCCTCGCGCGGAGTGGGCTTCTCGACAGCGTCCCGGGCGATGTCGCCGTCCGGACCTAACCTGCACGCACGGATCGAGGAGGCAGCCGCAATGAGCCGTGACGACCGGCGGAGGTGCCCCTCGTGGTGCGTCGCCGACCACGCCGACGAAGACGACCTCGGCGCTGCCCGCCACCGCAGCGAGACGGTCGTCGTTCCGGGTATCGCGATTCGGGCGGGCGCGCGTCGCACGGTGGAATCCATCGAGATCCTCATCGAGCTGCATGCCGAAGAGGGCGACCCCGTGGTCGGTGTCTACGTGGGCGACGGCACGCGCGACGGCCTCGACATCACGACCGAGACGGCCGATCGCCTGGTCCGCCGTCTCATCGAGGCGCTCCGTGAAGCGGGCGCCATGCCCGGGCGGTGAGGGGCTAGCCGGCGAACACGCCACCGAACAGCAGTCCCAGCAGGTACGTCGCGGCCGCGGCACCGAATCCGATGGCCAGTTGCCGAAGGGCCCGCTTGACCGGCGAGGCACCCGACAGGATCCCGACGATCGCGCCCGTGCTGATCAGGGCGATCCCCACGGCGCCGGCGGCGATGACGACCGCTGCTAGCCCGCTCGCTCCGAAGAGGTAGGGCAGCACCGGGATCGCGGCGCCCGACGCGAAGAAGCAGAAGCTCGAGATCGCGGCGCCCCATGCCGATCCGACGGCGTCCGCGGGCTCGACGCCCCCGGCATCCGGATCGTCCTCGTCGAGGTGGTGGGTCGAGAGGACGCGTGCCGCTTGCGCCGTCGCCTCCGCCTCCGACATGCCGCGAGCTCGGTAGACCAGGGCGAGCTCGTTGGCTCCGACATCGAGGTGGGCGAGCGCCGCTTGCGACGCGGGGTCGGGGCGGGATGCTTCGAGCAGCTCACGCTGGGACCGCACCGACACGTACTCCCCCGCCCCCATGGAGAGGGCGCCGGCGAGCAGCCCCGCAATCCCGGTGAAGAGGACGGTGATCGCGGGCACCCCTGTCGCCCCGATGCCGAGCACGAGCGCGAGGTTCGAGACGAGGCCGTCGTTGGCGCCGAAGACGGCGGCACGGAAGCTCCCCGCCCCGCGCACCCTGCTCCGGGCAGCGAGACCGCGGACCACCTCGCCGTGGATGCGCTCGTCGGCAGCCATCGTCTCCGTGGCGTCGGCGTCGTCGTCGTACGGGGACCGCGCCTCGGCGCGCTGCACGAGCGCCAGCACGAATAGGAATCCGAAACGGCGGGCGAAGGACAGCAGGATGCGGGTGCGGAGATCCGTGCGCGGCTTGCCCGCGTCCTCGCCGAGCAACCCGAGCCAGTGCGCCTCGTGCCTGCCCTCGGCGTCGGCGAGACCGAGCAGGATCGCGCGCTCCTCTCCGGTCTTGTGCTCGGCCAGCTCGCGATAGACGGCCGCCTCCGCGCGCTCGTCCGCCAGGTACTTCCGCCAGCGGCGGACCTGTGCAGCGCGGGAACGAGTCATCGGCGGAGCCGGCTCATTGCGCCGGCGTGTACCTCAGGCCCCAGGAACCCTCCCAGGTCGCGTCAGGCTCCAGCCAGATCAGGCTCTGGCCCGAATTGAGGGCGTCGGGGGGCGCGGTCATGGGCTCGACGGCGACGGCACGGCCGTTCACGCCGTCGCGCGGGAAGCTGTCGGTCGTGAACACCTGCAGGTATCCCCAGTCGAGGTCCTGCCAGAGGGTGGTGCGCGAGCCGTCGGGGGCATCGAGCCACGCGCTGTCGCCGCGGCCGTCGGCCGGCCCGGCGTGGGTGAGCGTCCCGTAGGCGGTGTCGAGGTCGAGCTCGCCCACGACGCGGGCGGTCTGCAGATCCGTCTCGGGAGTCACGGGGCTCTCGGCCACCGGGTTGAGGCGCTCGTCGACCTCGAAGTAGGTGGCGGCGGGTGCCGTGAGCGTCAGCTGCTCGACCGGCACATCGCCGACGCGCAGGAACGGATGCGTGCCGACGGCCCACGGGGCGCGGCGACCGGACAGGTTGCGCACGCCATGGGTGACGGTGATGCCGTCCGGCTCGAGGGCGTAGCGCACCCAGGTGTCGAGGATGAAGGGCCAGCCATGCTGGGGCGCGATGAGCGCGCCGAGCGTCACGGCATCCGATGCCTGCTCGCGGATCGCGTAGTCGGTGAAACGCAGCAGACCGTGCAGCGCTCCCCCGCGGGCGACCTCGGTGATGTCGAGACTCTGCGGCTCGCCGTCGAGGGTCCACGTCGCGTCGCGCACCCGGTTGGGCCACGGGACGAGCACGATGCCGTTTCCGAATGACGGAGTCTGGTCGGCCGGCGTGTGCTCGACGAGCGCGGCTCCGGCGACCGTGAGGGAGCGGAGCAGGGCGGCGACGGTGCCGAGCTCGGCGCGCACGTCGCCGCGCTCGAGGACGATCGGCGTGCCGGTGGCGGTAGTCACCGCACCAGCCTAGGGCGCGCTCACGATCTCGAGACCCGTCGCGCGAAGCGCCTCGATCAGCCCCTCGGGTGCGACACCGGCGGTCACGAGCGTCGCGAAGTCGCCCACGGCGCCGATCACCGCGATATCGGTGCGTCCGAGCTTGCCCCCGTCCGCGATCAGCACGCACCGCCGAGCTGACCGGAGCGCGAGGGTCTTGACCTCGGCCTCCGGGATGTTCACGTTCGTCACGCCGTGTTCCGGGTGGATGCCGTTGCAGCCGATGAAGGCGAGGTCGAAACGCAGCGAGGCCAGCATCGGTGCGGCGAACGGGTTCACCAGCGAATGCTGCAGCGGACGGAGCGTGCCTCCCGTGACGATCACCTCGAAGCGCGGGATCGCCGGCTCGAGCGCCAATGCCAGCGCGAGCGCGCTCGTGACGACGATGACATCGCGCAACTCGCGCCGCTCGAGCAGTGCCTCGGCGACGGCGAGCGCCGTGCTGCCGGCGTCGAGGTACACGCAGTCGCCCGACGACACGAGCCGGGCCGCGGCCACGCCGATCGCCCGCTTCGCCGCCGCATCCCGGTCGCGCGTGGACTCGACCGGCGACTCGCGATCGACCAGGGCGTCTGCGGGCATGGCACCCCCGTGCACACGCACCGCACGCCCTTCGCGGGCGAGCGCGCTGAGATCGCCGCGGATCGTGACCTCGCTGACCCCGAGTTCCAGGCTGGCATCGGCGACCCGTACGAACCCGCGGGCGGAGAGAAGCCGCGCGAGACCCTGGCGGCGCACGGCGGCGGGATCCG
>JBDSKH010000007.1:0-6249 GCA_039917005.1 Pseudolysinimonas sp. | reverse complement strand
CGCTCGCCGTAGGGCCGGCCGTCGATGCTGATACCCGAACCCTCGCGGACTGTGCCGATACGACGGAAGCCGCCCGGGAGCGACGAACCCGCTTCGGCGAACGCCGCAGGGAAGGTCGCGAGCAGCGCGTGGTCCTCGCCGCCGGCGAGAGCGATGGGTGACCCGATCGCTGCAGCGTCGAGATCGAGCCGCACACCGCTCGCGTCGGCGATGCGGCGGGCGTCGATCGCGAGCCCGTCGCTCACGTCCAGCATGGATGTCGCACCGGCGATCGCCGCGGCGACACCGTCGCCGAGTGGAGGACGGGGCGTGAGCTGCGCGTCGAGAGTCGCCGCGAACTCGGAGCGCAGACCGTGCGCGCGCGCCGCATCCGGCATCCCGTCGGCGTCGACGGCGCGCTCGAAGAGCAGCGCGAGGCCTTCGGCGGCAAGACCGATCGACCCCGAAAGCGCCACGATGTCGCCGGGGCAAGCTCCGGCACGCAGCACGGCATCCCGGCCCTCGAGATCTCCGAACGCCGTCACCGCGATGACGAGCGTCGCGGACACGCTGAGGTCTCCCCCGACGACTCCGCATCCGGGAGCGAGGGCGGCACACGCGTCGCGCAGGCCGTCGGCGAGACCCTCGAGCAGCGACACCGGCGTCTCGGGCGGGGCCGCGACGGCGACCACGAGCGCCGTCGGGCGGGCGCCCATCGCCGCGATGTCCGACAGATTTGTGGCCGCCGCCTTCCACCCGAGATCGTGAGGTGTCGACCAGGCGAGCCGGAAGTCCGGCCCGTGCACCATGGTGTCGATGGTGACCACGTAGCGCCCGTCGGGGGCGGCCAGCACCGCGGCGTCGTCGCCCGGTCCGATGAGGGCGACGGCCGCATCCGGCAGGCGCGGGAAGATGCGGCCCAGCACGGCCGCCTCGCCGAGCGAGCCGAGGGTCTCGTGCTCAGGCTCGGTCACGACCACCACGCTAGCCTGAGAGCGATGTCGCACCGCAGCCGAGCCGCACTCCCCCTCCTGGTCGCCGGCGGCATCCTGAGCGCGGGTCTGCTGACCGGATGCTCTCCGATCGTGGCGCTGACACCGGCGCCGGACGCGAACAACCCCGACTGTGCCAGCGTGATCGTGCGGCTGCCGAGCGAGGTCGGCGGACTGGCGAAGCGCCAGACGGACGCGCAGAGCACAGCCGCATGGGGCGAGCCGGACGCGGTGGTGCTCACCTGCGGGGTGGAGGTACCCGCGGCGTCGGAGCTGCCCTGCATCGACAAGGGCGTCTTCTGGCTGCGGGATGACAGCGACGACCGGTTCTGGCGGT
This sequence comes from Pseudolysinimonas sp., assembly GCA_039917005.1. GTDB lineage: Bacteria > Actinomycetota > Actinomycetes > Actinomycetales > Microbacteriaceae > JBDSKH01. Next base: position 4,941 of record JBDSKH010000007.1, on the reverse strand, counting down.
TCACGAGCTTCGGGCGCGACCCCGCGGTCGAGGTGGCGGTCGATCGGGAGATCGCGTCGGGTCCGGGTGTGGTGCTGGAGGACCTCGAGAACGCGGTCTCGTTCACCCCCGAGAACGGGCTGGAGTGCACGGACACCGACGACACGGTGACAGGCGGGGATCTGCCGTAGCGGGGCGGGGTTTCGAGACGCGTCGCTTCGCGGCGCTCCTCAACCAGCGCTAACGTGCGGTCTCGAGGCCGAGTTCGATGAGCTCGGTGATCAGATCCGGATAGCTGAGCCCGCTCGCCAGCCAGCACGCCGGAAACATCGAGATCGGCGTGAACCCCGGCATGGTGTTGATCTCGTTGACGATGAATTCGCTGCCCGTGTAGAAGAAGTCGACACGCGCCAGCCCGCGGCCGCCGATCGCGTCGAAGGCGCGCGCCGCGATCCGCTGCATCTCAGCCAGCTCCTGCTCCTTCAGATCCGCCGGGCACACCAGCTCGATCCCCGGCGCATCGCGGTACTTCGCGTCGAAGTCGTAGAACTCGCGGCCGGTGAAGACGATCTCGCCCGCGACGCTGACCCGCGTCGGGCCCTCGTCGCGGCCCTGCAGCACGGCGCACTCGACCTCGCGCCCGGCGATGCCGGACTCGATCAGCACCGTGTGGTCTTCGGCGAAGGCGATGTCGAGGGCGGCATCCAGCTCGCCCCAGTCGTGCACCTTGCTCACACCGACACTCGAGCCGGCACGGGCCGGCTTCACGAACGCGGGCAGACTGAGCGACCGGATGCGACGGTCCCACAGCTCGGGCTCGCGGGCCAGCTGCGCGCGGCTCACGGTGACCCACGGCGCGACCCCGACCCCGGCCGCCTGGAGCACCGACTTCGTGAAGTGCTTGTCCATGCCGAGCGCCGATGCGAGGACGCCGTTGCCGACGTATGGCATCCCGAGCAGCTCGAGCAGGCCCTGGATGGTGCCGTCCTCCCCGAACGGTCCGTGCAGGATGGGGAACGCGACATCGAAGTCCCCGAGCGACCGCGTAGGCCCGCCCGGGCCCCCGGTGACCGCGAATTCGCGGCTCGTCGCCGACTCCGGGAAATGTACGCGCGTGCCGTTGTCGCTGATCGCCGGCAGCTCATCGCCGAGCGCGAACCGGGCGATGACCGCGGGGTCCTGCAGGGTGAATGCGCCGTCCCTCGTGATGCCGATCGGCACCACCTCGAAACGCGACGCGTCGATGGCCCCGAGGACACCGCCGGCCGTGGCGCAGCTGATCGAGTGCTCGCTCGACCGTCCGCCGAAGAGGAGGGCGACGCGGATCATGCTTGCTCCTCGTGGTCTCGATACGCCGCCGTGCGGCTACTCGACCAGCTCACTCGCCCTGGGGTTCGCGGCTGTCGGTGGTCAGGTGGGGCGCGAGGTCGCGCGGCTCCAGCGTACCGGCCAGCACCTCGGCGACCTGGCTGACGATGGGCATCTCGACACCCTTCTCGCCCGCCAGCTCGAGGATGGGCGCGACCGACCCGAGACCCTCCGCGGTCTGGTTCATCTGGGCGATGACCTCGTGGTAGTCGTATCCCTGGCCGAGCAGCCGGCCGGCAGTGTTGTTGCGCGACAGCGGCGACTCGCAGGTCGCGATGAGGTCTCCGAGGCCGGCCAACCCGCTCATCGTCTCGGACAGCGCACCGAAGGCGACAGCGAAATCCGTCATCTCGACGAGTCCGCGGGTGATGATCGACGCCTTCGTGTTCTCGCCGTACCCGACGCCGTCGACGATGCCGATCGCGACGGCTATCAGGTTCTTCAGGACGCCGCCGAACTCGGTGCCGATCACATCCGTGTTCACGAACGAGCGGAAGTAGGGGTTCGTGGCGGTCCGCGCGACCTCGGATGCCGTGGCGAGCACCGTCGAGGAGACGACCGCCGCGGTGGGCTGCTCCTTCGCGATCTCGAGCGCGAGGTTCGGCCCGGAGACCACGGCGATGCGCTCGGGACCGCATTCGAGCTCCTGCTGGATCACCTCGCTCATGCGCAGGCGCGTGCTCATCTCCACGCCTTTCATGAGCGACACGATGATCGCGTCGGGCGGGATGACGTCGCGGACGATGCGCAGGTTCTCGCGCAGCGACTGGCTCGGGACCGACAGATACACCTGGGTGGCGCCCTCGAGCACCTCGGGAAGCTGACTCGACGCCGAGATGCCGCGCGGCAGGTTGATGCCCGGCAGGTAGTCGGAGTTGCGCCGCGACTGCATGATCTCGCGGGCCAGCTCCGGTCGTCTCGCCCAGACGGCGACCCTCGAGCCTCCGTCGGCGAGGATCTTCGCGAAGGTGGTGCCCCAGGATCCGGCGCCGAGCACGGCGACCTTGCGCGCATCTTCCACCCGGCCATTCTTGCCTACTAGCGTGGCGGCATGGCCCCTCGGACGACACCGCGCACGACACTGCGGGCCGCGGGCCAGACCACCACACGCGCCGCCGGCGTCGTGAGCGAGTTCTTCTCCGGGTTCGCCACGCTGTTCCGGGGATTCGGGTGGTGGAAGCGCCGCCCCGGCCTGATGCTGCTGGGCCTCCTCCCTGCCCTGATCGTCGCCGCGGGTCTCATCGCGCTCGTGCTCGTCATCGCCACCAATGCCGAGGCGATCGTCGCGTTCGTGACACCGTTCGCCGACTCGTGGGATCCGGGCTTGGCGAAGCTGTTCCGGGTGTTGGCGGCGCTGTCGCTGCTGATCGGCTTCGTCGTGCTCGCCGCGTTCGGGTTCACGGCTCTGACCCTTCTGATCGGCGACTGGTTCTATGAGCGCATCTGGCGCGCGGTCGAGACCGACCTGGGCGGGATGCCGCCCGCGCACGAGCCGGGATTCTGGCGCGCGGTGGCGGACGGCCTGCGACTCGTGGTTCGCGCCATCGTCACGTCGGTGCTGCTCGCGCTGCTCAGCCTGATCCCGGTGGTGGGAACGATCCTCGCGGCGGTGCTCGGGCTGTTCTTCAGCGCTCGCATCCTCGCCATCGAACTCACCACGCGCCCGCTGGAAGCGCGCGGGATGAATCGGGGCGAGCGCCTCGCCGCACTGCGCACCCGGTCACCGCGGGTGGTCGGGTTCGGGGTCGCCGTGCAGCTGTGCTTCCTGGTTCCGGGCGGCGCCATCCTGGTGATGCCGGCCGCCGTCGCGGGAGCGACCCATCTCGCGCGGCACCTGCTGAGCGGCGTGGACGCCGAGGTCTTCGCGGAGGAACCGCCGCGCTAGCTACTCCTCGAGGCGCCCGAACTCGGCCTGACCGTGATCGGCCGGATCCCAGCGCTCGACCGGTGCGGTCTCGCCCCGCAGCTCCTCGACGAGCGCCGTGATCGCCTGCATGATCGCGAGAGTCGCCTCGGCGAGCGCGACCTGATCGGTGTACTTGCCGGCCCAGCGCGACAGGTCGACGGGATCACCGAAGATCACCTCGATCGGCTTGCGGGGGAACAGGCTGATCTTCTTCGACCAGCGCGGCAGCACGCGCTGCGCTCCCCACGTCGCCATCGGGATGACCGGCACGCCGTAATGGAGGGCGAGGCGCGCGGCGCCGTACTTTCCGCGCATCGGCCACAGGTGGGGATCCCGAGTCAGCGTGCCCTCGGGATAGATGATCAGCGCGAACTCGTCGCGGACGAGCTGGGCGGCGGCGGCGAGCGGATCGGTTCCGGCGGCGGCGCGCTCCACCGGGATCTGCCCCGTCGCCCGCATGGCCGCCCCGAGGACCGGCACCTTGAAGAGGGATGCCTTGGCCAGGAAGCGCGGAACCCGGCCATGCTTCCAGACGGCGTATGCCGCGACGAGCGGATCGAAGTCGGTGTAGTGGTTGGGCGTCATGATGAACGCCCCGCGCGCCGGCACCTTCTGGGTCTCATGGAAGCTGTACCGCCCCAGCACCAGGAGCGCCGGTACGACGATGCCGGCCAGGAACCGCCAGACGAAGGTCTTCTCGGTCGGCGCCGCAGGCGTGCGCGCCACGCCTAGCCCTCGATGGAGAAGTCCGCCCCGAGCGCCTCGAGCTTCTCGAAGAAGTGCTCGTACCCCCGGCTGATGATGCTGAGGTTCGTGACCCGCGACGTGCCCTCGGCGGTGAGCGCGGCGATGAGGTAGCTGAATCCGCCGCGCAGGTCGGGCACGCGGACGTCGGCACCGTGCAGCGGCGTCGGCCCGGTGATGACCGCGGCCTGCTCCAGCTTGCGGCGGGGCACCCGGCGGGTCAGCGACTCGAGCCCGTCGTTGTGCACGACGATGTCGGCGCCCATCTCGACGAGCGCCTCGGTGAAGCCGAGCCGGTTCTCGTACACGGTCTCGTGCACGACCGAGACGCCCTCCGCCTGGGTCAGCGCGACGATGAGAGGCTGCTGCCAGTCGGTCATGAATCCGGGGTGCACGTCGGTCTCGACCTGCACCGGCTTGAGCGGGCCGCCTCGGTAGAAGCGGATGCCGTCTTCGTGAACGTCGAAGGCCCCGCCCGCCTTGCGGAAGACGTTGAGGAAGGTCATGAGGTCGAGCTGCTTGGCACCCTCGACGAAGATGTCGCCGTCGGTCGCGAGCGCCGCCGATGCCCAGGATGCGGCCTCGTTACGGTCGAAGATCGCGCGGTGGGTGTACCCGTGCAGCTTGTCGACGCCCTCGATGAAGATGGTGCGGTTCGGCTCCATCCAGATGATGGCGCCCATCTTCTGCAGGATGGCGATGAGATCCATGATCTCCGGCTCGATGGCCGCGTTCTTCAGCTCGGTGACGCCCTTGGCCCGGACGGCGGTGAGCAGCACCTGCTCGGTAGCTCCGACGCTCGGGTACGGCAGCTCGATATCGGCACCGTGCAATCCGTCGGGTGCCGTGATCCGGATGCCCTCGTAGGACTTGTCGACGACGGCGCCGAAGGCACGCAGAGCATCCATGTGGAAGTCGATCGGGCGGTCGCCGATTCGGCAGCC
>JBDSKH010000006.1:0-2615 GCA_039917005.1 Pseudolysinimonas sp. | reverse complement strand
TCACCCGTGCGCACGAGCGCGTAGGCCTGGCTCGCCGAGATGTTGAGAATCTCGGCGACATCGACCAGCGTCAGAAAACGCCCGAGGCCGGCTGAAGGTGTCCCATCCGTGGCCGTCATGCCTCGATTATGCGGCGGTGCTCAGGCGCCGAACCGGGGTGTGGATAACTTTCGCCATCCGATCCAGGCGACCGACACGATGGTGCTCGCCCATCCTCGATCCAAGGAGCCCCATGCCCGACGCGGCCACCGCATCCCGTCGCCGCCCCGTCTTCGACGCCCGGCTGCTCATCGGTCTCGCTCTCGTCATCGGGTCGGTGGCTGGGGTCGTCGGCATCGTGAGCGCCGGTGACCGGCGGGCCACGCTCTATGCGGCCGCGTCGAGCCTCAGCCCCGGAGATCGGATCGACGCGGGCGATCTCGTGTTGCGACAGGTGGCTCTCGACGGGGCGAGCGACCTGTACCTCACTCCCGGAGACGTACCGGGCGAGGGGTTGATCGTTGGTGCCGGGGTGCGCGGGGGTGAGCTCGTTCCCCGGTCCGCCGTCGGAAGCATCCAGGGCGAGCGATCCACCTCGCTGGTGCTGCAGCTCAGCGGCCGGGTGAGCGCCGCAGTGGTTCCCGGCGCGATCGTCGACGTCTGGTCGGCACCAGCGGCGGCGCGAGACGTCGCCGTGTCGGGCGACTTCGGTCCGCCCATCGTGCTGACAGCGGATGCGGTGGTGGTCAGGCTCGTAGAAGACGACGGGATCGTGGCGAGCTCCGATGGCGACACTGTCGAGATTCTCGTGCCCCGCGTGCGAATCGCCCGGCTGCTGCAGGCCATCGCCAACGGCGACGCGCTCGCGGTCGTGCCGGCGGGCATCCCCTTGGGCGATCGGTGACGTCTTTCGCCATCGCCATGCCGCTCGACGATGAGCAGCGTCTCGTCGCCGAGTCGGCCCGCTACGGCAACTCGATCGTCGCGCGCTGCTCGGGAGCCGACGAACTCACGAGCAGGGTGACGGGTGTCGTGCCGGAGGCGGTCATCGTGACCGCTGATCCGCAGTACCTCCATGCGGGCCTGATCGCCGAGTGCGACGCGGTCGGAGTGCGCCTCATCGTGCTCGCGCCCACCGCCGAGCACTTGCGGTATGCGCGCAGTCTCGGCGTCATGGACGCCCGCGTCGGCGAGGTGAGCTGGCCCACGGTGCTGGGGGGTGCGGTGCCCGCGCTCGAAGGGGTCGCCGGGGTGGCTACCGATGCCCCTGACCCGGTCGAGGATCAACCCGGCCCGATGCCTTCGACCCGTCGGCGCCAGGGCACGGTGATCGCGGTCTGGGGACCTTCCGGTGCGCCCGGCCGTACCAGCCTGGCGATCGCGGTCGCGGCGGAACTCGCCGAGGTCGGTAACTCCGTCGCCCTCGCTGATGCCGATACCCACGCCGCGTCGATCGACCCGGCGCTCGGCCTGCTCGACGAGGCACCGGGGTTCGCGGCGGCGTGTCGCCTGGCTGGTGGTGACGCTCTCACGAACCAGGAGTTCGAGCGAATCGCCGAATGGAAACGTTCTGGCCGATCCGGGTTCTGGGTGCTCACCGGCCTGGGCCGGCCGAGCCGGTGGCCCGAGTTGACGGGGGAGCGGGTCGCGGGAGTGATCGGGGCAGCGCGTGAGTGGGTCGATGTGCTGGTACTCGACACGGCATCCAGTCTCGAGCAAGACGAGGAGCTGTCTAGCGACCTCGTCGCCCCTCGCCGAAATGCAGCCACCATCGCGGCGCTCCGGAGCGCCGACCATGTCGTCGCGGTCGGTGCGGGCGACCCGATCGGCCTCGCCCGGTTCCTGCGGGCGCACGCCGAACTGCTCGAAACGGCGACCCCGGATCGCGTGACAGCGGTCGTCAACAAGGTGCGATCGAGCGCGATCGGCCTCAATCCGTCGGCTCAGATCGGTCAGACGCTCGCCCGGTTCGGAGGGATCGCGGATCCTGTCCTCGTGCCATGGGATCCGGCCGCGTTCGACGCGGCTCTGCTCAGTGGGCGCCCCCTCCTCGATGCCGCTCCGCGCTCGACGGCACGGCTGGCGATCCGCGCTTTCGTCCGAGAAGGGCTCTCGCTCGCGACGACCGTCCGCGGGAGACGGCGGTAGCCCTACGATTGCGCCATGTCCGATGAAGGCACCACCGCATCCCCGTTTGTGTTCGGCGTCGCGAGCGGAGACGTCTCGCACGGTGACGTCGTTCTCTGGGCGAAGCTGGCGAGTCCCGGCAGCTCTGCCACCTGGCATCTCGAGCCCGTCGACGGTGACGGCGCCGGGAAGACCGGCGAGGCGTCCAGCGACTCCGTGACCGGTGCCATCCACGTCAAGGTCGAGGGCCTCGAAGCCGGCGAGCAGTACCGCTACTGGTTCGAGTCGGATGGCGGCCGCTCGGGCGACGGCCTCTTCAAGACCATCCCGACCGACCGCGCCGTGCGGTTCGCGGTCGTCTCATGCGCCAAGTACAACTCGGGCTTCTTCAACGCCTACCGCGCCGTCGCCGAGATGGACGACATCGACTTCGTGCTGCACCTCGGCGACTACATCTACGAGGCCGCGCAGATCCCGACCGGCAAGCAGACGGCGGGCGCCGACATCGG
>JBDSKH010000005.1:0-8025 GCA_039917005.1 Pseudolysinimonas sp. | reverse complement strand
GCTGTAGCCCACCGCTTTTCCGCGCGTATCCCCCTAAATGCCCACAAGTGGGGGTTTCTGCCGGCGCCATCGCTAGGCACCATGGAGTCCTTGACCAGTTTGGTGAGGGACTCGTCTCATGAGCATTGAATCGCGGGCACTCCGTCGCTCCAAGAAGGAACCCGACCGCCCGGACTACTCCGAGCCCGACTTCTCTTCGTGGGCCGCGAAGCTCGACAGCTTCATCCCCGCGGGCGACGCCGCCCCGGCGAAGACCGCGACGGCGACCCTGACCGCAGAAGCGGTGGCACCCGCCGTCGAGGCTATCGACGATCGTCCGAGTCTCGAAGCGGTTCTCGAGAAGCTTCTGAGTTTCGACGGCGCGATGTGCGTCGCCGTGGTGGACAGTGAGACCGGGATGATCCTGGGCCAGGCCGGTTCCGGGGTGGAACTCGAGCTGGCGGCCGCGGGCGCGTCGGTGATGCTCCGCGCACGACTCGCCAGCATCAAGGCTCTCGGCGGTGACGAGACGATCGACGACGTGCTGATCTCCCTCACGAGCCAGGTGCAGATCATCCACCCGCTGCCTACTAATCCGACGATCTTCACGTACCTCATCGGCGACAAGTCGAAGTCGAGTCTCGCCATGGCGAGGTACAAGGCAACCGAAGCGGATCTCCTGATCCAGCTGTAAAGACTCGCAGTAATCAAAAGGTGGGAAGCAGTATGACAACCGACGTGGACAAGGCAGCCGCCCAGCCGGCACCGCCGATGGAATTCCCGGTGACCGTGGGCTGGACTCAGGCCGCCATCGCGGTCAGCTCGGTCCTGTCGTTGAACACCCCGGTGCACCTCAAGATGAACATCGAGATGCACGGGCCGCTGCTCATCGACTTTCGCCACCACGCGTTCTCCTGGTCCACTCCGCTCGAGATCTTCCCGGTGGATGCGGTGCACACCGGACTGGAGACCGTACCCACCACTCCGGATGCTCCTCCGTACTTCCCGCTCCCCGGCCAGGATCTCGATGGGCTCCTGTGGGAGATGGGGATCAACTCCTTCGGGGGCGGGCCCGCGTTCTGGCTTGCACCGGACGAGCGATATCGCCTCACCCGCTGGCCGAACCTGACGCAGCACTCGCACAACATGCAGCAGGTGCAGATGATCGCGGTGCTCGGAAACGCCTTCGTCAGCGTGAGCGAGCTGGCCGGCTACGCCGGTGTCGACAAGTCCGAGGCCCAGCGCCTGATCAACGCCCTCAGCCTCATGCGCATCCTCTCCCGTTCGGCGGCGGCCCCCGCCACACCGGTGGTCACGCCGACCCCTGCGGCCAGGCGGCAAAGCCTCTTCGGCCGTCTCCGCAAGCGCCTGGGGCGGTGACGCGTGGCCGAGCACGTCATCCTCTTCACCGGACCCATGGGAGCCGGCAAGACGACGGCTATCCAGAGCCTGAGCGAGATCGAGGTCGTCCGAACCGAGGCGAACAACTCTGAACGGCACATCGTCGACAAGGCCACCACGACCGTCGCGCTCGACTACGGCGAGATCCTCATCGACGGTCAGGAGAAGGTGCGGCTCTACGGCATCCCCGGCCAGAAGCGATTCAACTTCATGTGGGCCATCCTCAAGAAGCGCGCCAAGGGCATGGTCCTGCTGGTCAACAGCGACTCTCCGGACCCCCTCGCCGAGATGGTCTTCTTCCTCGACGAGTTCCGCGAGCTCTACGACCGCGGCGGGGTCGTCATCGGGCTCACGCGTTCCGATGTGGTGCCCGGGCCGACGCTCGCCGAATTCAACGATGCCCTGGAACGAACGAATCCCGGGCTTGTTATACCGGTATTCACAGTCGACCCGCGCGATCATGATCAGATGCAGAACCTTCTACTCGCCCTTGTCGTCAATATCGAGATGCGCGCCGCGTTCGCCATGATGGCGACGGCGGGTCAGCCGTGAGCCCGGGTCTTCACACGAAGCCTGCGGTGGTGAAGGCTTCGTCGAACCTCCTTGCCGAGATGAAGGAAGTTGCGGGTTCCCTCACCTACGCCGCTCTGCTGACCGACGATGGCTTCGACGTCGCGCGCATTCCGGCCAAGGCAGACGGCACGAGGTTCGCGGGAATGGCGAGCTCGATGCAGGCGCTCGGCGACGCCGTGACACATGAGCTGAAGATCGGCGACAGCGAGTACATCATCATCGCGTCGGGTAAGGGTCACGTCGTGCAACTGCGGGTACCCGGACAGGAACTCGTGCTCTCCGCCCTCTACGACAACGATGCCACGGTCGGATACGCACTCGCCGTCACTCGGTCGTTCGCGGAGAAGATGGCCGCCCTGATCAAGTAGCGGCCGCCGGATGTCAAGGCGGCGGACCCGCCGTTGAACGCGCCGAGAACGGCACCGCACCGAACGACGCCGAGACCGTCACGGTGGCGACGAGACCGTCGAGGACGCAGGCGCTGAGCGTGGCCCGGTTCGCCTCGGCGACACGTGCCGCCACGCCGCACGGCACCCCGGCGACGGCGCCGCTCGCCGCGTCGGCGGCGGCCAGGGCTGAGGCGTCGGCTGCCCCGATCACCCGTTGGCGCAGCACCAGTGCTGCGCCGAGCGCGAGCACGGCGACCAGCACGAGCGTCGTGGCCGCGACGAGCGCGAGGGCGAGGACGGCACCCGCGCCCTCCTCCGATCTCACCGCCCGCCCGACAGCGCGCAACTCGTGCCGACAGCCGCCAGGCCGAGCCGCGCGATCGGTCCGGACGGCGTCACCTCCACCCGCGCGCACACCAGGTCACCCCGACCGATCCGGACGACCCTCGCCCCCGGCACCTGCCGCTGGAGCCTCGCGGCGACGAGGCCGGCTGTCTCGCCGCGCGCGTAAGAGCGCGCGGCGTCGGCGGCCGCATCCTGGGCCTTCAGCTGCAGCCCCGCCAGCTGAACGCCGCCGAGCGCAGTCGCGAGCAGAAGCAGCACGGCGGGCATGGCGACCGCGAACTCGGCTGCGACGCTGCCGCGCTCCGAGTGCATGGTCAGCCCCCGACGCTCAGCGCCGTGCGGACGAGTCCCGTGAGGATCGCCTGCACCTCGCCAGATCGGAGGATCACCACCAGCAGGCCGGCGAACCCCACGGCCGCCATGATCGTGATGGCGTATTCGGCGGTCGCCGCGCCGCCGTCATCTCTCGCTCTTCGTGCCAGCCGATCGCGCATCGCTGCCTTCTCTCGCTCGTGGTCCTCCATGGTTTCCTGCCGAGGAGGCGTGGAGGACCTGCCGGGGAGAGGGGTGCGCGACACCCGCGCGTGGATCGGGGTGGAGGAAGGGTCGGACGCGCCGATCAGGGCGTAGCGCTGGTGTTCGATGCCCAGATGGGATGGATGGACGAATCGAGGAGGACCAGGTTGCCGTCGCCCTGCACCTGCAGGCGCCCGCCCGGGTGCCCGTCGGTGTGGCTCGCCCAGATGACTACACCGGCCGCGTCGGAGAGCACGAGATTTCCGTCGGTGTTGTAGGTGAAGGTCGCGTTCGGGCCCGCCGGCTTGCCCGACGACCAGAGCACTATCGCACCCTGAAAGAGGTTCAGGCCGCCGGCCTTGTCCAGCATCAGGACGATCCTGCCGTCGCAGGAGGAGAACGACTCCCCGGCCCGGAGTCGCTGTCCGGGATACATGTCGCCGCAGCCGAACGGCGTACCGTCGCCGAGCTCGAAGAGTCCGAGCAAGGATGTCAGCTCGGCGGGTGCGCAGTCCGCCTGCAGGGTGCTGGACTCGGAGACCTGGACCTGGAAGCCGGCCGGCGCCGAGTTGCCCGCGGTGCATCCCGGGGTGGGTGTTCCCACGTGGTGGCATTCGTCGGTGTTGCCGCTGACGATCCAGTCGCGCACCCCGTTGACGGCGAGCCCGTACCCCATGTGGTCGCCGCGCAGGGTGTTGCCGGTCACGGTCGCACCGAAGTTCGTGCCCTCCCAGCAGGCCCAGATCTGCGGTCCCATCCCGATCGCGACCTTGATCAGTGCGCCGCGCGCGTCGATCGTGTTGCCGCTGACGGTCGTGCCGGTGTAGTTGCCGCCCGTCGCACCGAAGTCGACCATGTTGATGCCGCCGAGCATCGTCTGGGTGGCCGCCACGATCGTGTTCCCGCGGATCGTGGAACCCGGCGCGCCGAACACCACGATCGACCCGTCCGTGGCGTCGGTGATGACGTTGTCCTCCACCAGCGAGGTGCCGCAGGCCAGCGAAATACCGTCGGCCCAGGTGCCGTCGGGCCGCCCGGCAGGGCCGATCGTGTTCCCGGTGATCACCGCGTCCTGGCAGGCGGGCACCCCGCCCGAGACCGCGCCTTCGAAGAAGTGGATGGCCGACCAGCTGCGGGGCTCGAATGCCACCACCGAGCGAACCGTCTGCCCGGACGCGTTCCCGCCCAGCTCGATCAACGCATCGCCCCCCTGCGAGCCGAGGCTGGGTCGCGCACCATCGATCTGCACGCTCTCCAGCACCACGCCCGAGCGGTCGACGCCGTTGATGGCCGTGGTCTGGAGTTTGCCCGACACCCGCAGGGTGGCCCGTGTACCGTCGACCGGTCGCCCCTGGGTATAGATCTGCTGGTCGCGATCCGTGAAACGGATCGGCTGGGTGAGGGTGAACACCGAACGCGGGCACAGAACGGCCTCGGCTCCCGGCCCGGCCAGGACCTCGCTGATCGAGGTACCTGAGCCCGAGCCGATGCACGCGGGCGCGGGGCCGAGCGGATCCGATGGCCGTGGAGAACAGGCAGAGACCGTCAGCACGGCGGCCACCAGGGCCGACATGACAATCGCGGAGGTCGCTCGCCGACCGTGCACACACGCAGTGTGGCACACAGGGCGATCCGCGCGGCACTGCGTTCAGGCGCCGACCACGGTGGACGAGACGATGGCCAGCGCGATCGGAACCACCCCGAGCAGCACGAACGCCGGCAACACGCACACCCCGAGCGGCAGCAGCATGCGGGTCTCGAGCCGCGCGGCCCGCTCTGCCGCGTCCGCACGTGCGGCACGGCGTCGTCCGTCCGCCTCGGATCGCAACAGGACCACCGCCGGAACGCCCGCCGAACTCGCGAACGCGAGCACCGCATCCACCGTCTCTCCGGGAGGGTCGAGCCCGGTCTCGGCGCACGCCGTCGCGACCAGCTCCCGCGCTCGGTCGATCGACGCGCCGCCCGCCAGGGCGACCGCGAACAGGTCGAACGACAGCCCCGGCGTGGCGTCGAGGTCGCGGGCGTTGCGAACGAGTCGCCGGTTCCAGCGCACGGCAACGGCGATCAGGATGCCACCGGCGGCCAGGCAGATCGCCCCCGGCCCGGTCGCGAGGGTTCCGATCACGTCGAAGCCGAGCACCCCGCCGAGGACGAGCCCCACCGCGGGAAGCGCGAGCACCACCCTGCTCGTCGCCGTCGGACCGGCGAGCGCCACCTCCACCTCCCGCGCCCCCTGGGCGAGCCCGCGCAGCACCTCGGCCGAGCGGGTGAGCGTGGCCGACAGTGCCGCGCCCGCTTCCGTCGCGATCCACCAGGTCGCCGCCAGCGCCGCCCACGCCGACCGCTCGGAAGCCCCGACGGACAGCGCCACCTCGGCGAGCCGCTCCGGCAACCCGTGGGCTGAGTCGAGACCCGCCACCACCCGCTGCGCCTCCGCCGGCGCGCCCTCCGCCGCGGCGTACCGCCACGCCGAGAGCGGGGCGATGCCCGCCCCGGTCAGCACGGCCAGCCGTTCCACGAGTGTGGACACCGGCTCGAATTCGGGCGCGCTCATCCGACGATGCTGCCCGCCGATGCCGGCGATCTGCGAAGGAAGCGCTACCCGGTGCGACCCTCGAATCGCGATGCTCCGGGGAGGAGAGGCCCCGGGGCGTCTCGCGTTAGGTGCGCAGGATCGTGCCGCCCGCGCGGGTGCGAGACACCGCATCCACGGTCGCCGCCAGGATCAGCACCCCGCCGGTGACGGCGTAGTTGACGCCCGCCGGCAGGTTCAGCAGTCCGAGCCCGTTGGTGATGACCGCGATCACCAGGGCGCCGATCGCGGCGTGGATGAGACGGCCGCGCCCGCCGAACAGGCTCACTCCGCCCACCACCGCTGCCGCGACGCCCGAGAGCACCAGGTCGCGGCCTGCCGCAGCATCCACGGACCCGACCTTGCTGATCGAGAACAGACCCGCGAACACGGCGAGGGTGCTGCAGACGATGAACGCCGTCCACCGCACGGTCACGATCTTGATGCCCGCTCGTCGCGCGGCCTCGGCGTTCCCGCCGATCGCGTAGATGTAACGGCCGTAGCGCGTGCGGTCGAGAACGAATGTGCCGATCCAGAGGATCACCAGCACGATCGGGACGACGATCGGGACGCCCTCGATGACGTTGCCGCCGATCGACTCGCCGTTGAGGATGGTGGGCGCCTGGCCGCGGTTCCGGTTGAGCAGGTAGACGGCGGCGCCGCCGAGCACGGCGATCAGGCCGAGCTTCGCCCACACCAGCGTGATGGTGCGGTTCGGCACCCCGGCGCGGTCGCGGCGGCGGCGGTCGAGGAACGCGGTCGCGGCCGACACGACCAGCATGATCGCGAGAAGCACCCAGCCGGCCCAGATCGGCAGGTTGCTGTTCTGGATGGCGATGATCTCGGGAATCTGCACCCGGTACAGACCGCCGGCGCCGATGACGATGAGCTCGACGCCCTGCAGGCCCAGGAACAGGCCAAGGGTCACCACGAACGATGGAATACCCACTCTCGCCACGAAGAAGCCGATGAACGTGCCGATGAGGATGCCGATCAGGAACGCGATCACCAGGGCGACGACCCAGTTGACGCCCTGAACGTTGACCAGCACCACGAAGATGCACATGGTCACGCCCGCGGTCACGCCCGCTGACAGGTCGATCTCACCCAGCAGGATCACGAAGACGAGGGCCATCCCCAGCGTGACCAGTGTCGCCGCCTGCGTCATGAGGTTGGCGAAGTTGCGCTCGGTGAGGAAGTACGGGCTGAGGATCGAGAAGAGCACGCTCAGCACGACGAATCCGGCGACGGCGGGCAGGGCGCCCATGTCGCCTCCACGCACGCGCTGGAGCCAGGCTCGCACCTGATCGACGAGACCGCCCTCCTGGCCGCTTCCGATCAGGTCGCTTCCGGGCTGCATCGTGGCCAGGTCGCCGGTGGGATCGGCGGGGATCCGCGTGTTGCTCATGCCTGTGCTCCCGAGAGGGTCTTGGTTCCGGTGATGTAGCCGACCACGTCGTCGCTGGTGGTCTTCTTCGCCTCGATGGAGGCGACCATCTGGCCGAGGTAGAGGACGTTGATGTAATCGGCGACGGCGAACACGTCGACGAGGTTGTGGCTGATGATGATCACGGCGACGCCCTGATCGGCCAGCCGGCGCACCAGGGCGAGTACCTGCTCGGTCTGTGCGACGCCGAGGGCCGCGGTGGGCTCGTCCAGGATGACGACGCGCGCTTTCTTGAGGACGGCGCGCGCGATCGCGACGGTCTGGCGCTGTCCACCGGAGAGGGACGAGACCTTCTGACGCACCGATTTCACCGTGCGCACCGAGAGGGACCGCAGGGTGTCGGATGCCTCGCGCTCCATCAGGCCTTCGTCGAAGGTCCCGAAGCGGGTCTCCTCGCGGCCGAGGACCATGTTCTGGACGATGTCGAGGTTGTCGCTCAGGGCGAGGTCCTGGTACACGACCTCGATGCCGAGCTTGGCGGCGTCGCGCGGGGAGTGCAGCACGACCTCCTCGCCCTCGAAGCGGACGGTGCCGGAGTCGTAAGGCTGGACACCGGCGAGACCCTTGATCAGGGTCGACTTGCCGGCTCCGTTGTCGCCCACCAAGGCGGTGACTTTGCCGGGGAAGGCCTGCAGGCCGACACCCTTGAGAACGCTGACGGGTCCGAAGCTCTTGACGACGCCAGAGAGTTCGATGATTGGCGCATCCATGCGCGATTCCTTTCACACGACGCTGTGGTGCGTCCATTCTGGCGCGTCCAGCCCCAACGTGACGAGCTCACGCCGAGACGGGATGAATCGGGG
>JBDSKH010000004.1:0-8831 GCA_039917005.1 Pseudolysinimonas sp. | reverse complement strand
GAGATGCTGGCCTGGATCGGCAGATCCGGCTCGAGCGGAGTGAGCACAGAGGCCAGAGTCGGCTGTGGCGGGGGCGAGAGCACGGGCGGCAGGACGAGGGCGAGCACGGCCGCGATGGCTGCGGCGGCCGCGAGACCGGCGACCGTCCCGATCCGGCGCCGGATGCGGTTGCGGCGCTCGCGGGACTGGATGCGGGCGACGAGATCGGCCGGTGCACCCGGCTGGGTGTCGGCCCCCGGATCCTCGAGCAGGGCGAACGCACGGGCGTCATCGATCCGGCCGAGCAGACCGGGCAGGGCGCTCAGGTCGGCGACGGCGGTGCGGCACTTGTCGCACTCATCGAGGTGGTCTTCGAACTCCCGCCGTTCGGCGGGGGAGAGGGCGCCCAGCACGTAGGCGGCATCCCATTCGGCGAAGCGCGCGTGATCGGGTTTCTTCATCGCGTCACTCCTTTCTCTTGGAGCGCGAGCCGCAGGGCCCGCAATCCGTAGTGCAGGCGGGACTTCACGGTGCCCTCGGGGATGCCGAGCTCGGCCGCGGTCTCGGCGATGCTGCGCCCGCCGTGGTAGCTGTGCACGATCACCGCTCGGTGCTCGTAGCCGAGCGCACCCAGGGCTTCCTCGACGAGCAGAGACTCGAAGAGCGCATCGGTGTGATCGCGCTGAACCCGCTCCGGCAGTTCGTCGGTGACGATCTCGTGCCGTTTGCGGGCGCTGCGATGCTGATCGATCACCAGGTGGCGGGCGACGGTGAACATCCACGAGCGGGTGCTCTCGGTCGGCTGGGACAGGATCTTGGGGGTGCGCCAGGCGCGCAGCAACGTCTCCTGCACGATGTCGTCGGCGCCGGACGGGTCGGCGGTCAGGTGCACGACGTACCTCCAGACCGCGGTCGCATGGGCGTCGGAGAGGGCTCGGAGTGCTTCGGCTTCGTCCGTACTCATTCCGTGCGCCTCCCCTCACGCGTTAACACGAGACAGCGGGGGTAGCGGTTCACGTCAGGGTCCCCGCGATGACGAGCATCGCGACATCGACGATCGCGGCGAGGATCACCAGACGGAACAGCACCCGGGTGGGCGCTCGCCGCATCCCGAGTACCAGGCCGACGAGCGCGATGGCCGCGGCCGCCGCGAGGCCGGCGATCGCGAGAGGGGAGCCGAGACCGATGCCGAAGGCGAGGGATGCGGCGGCGGCCAGGAGAGCGAGCCACGTCACGACGATGGCCGGGGTGCGACCGAGCCGGTGCGGCAGCCCGCGGACGCCGGTGCGCTCGTCGTCGTCGAGGTCGGGCAGCACGTTGGCGAAGTGCGCTCCGGCGCCGAGCAGAGCACCTGCGGCCATCGCCCACCATGCCGCCGGCGCGGGTTCCGCGGCTGCGAGCGTGACGACCGACGGGAGGATGCCGAAGCTGACCAGGTAGGGAATGACCGAGAGCGGCGTGCCCTTGAGACCGGCGTTGTATGCCCAGGCAGACAACAGGAAGACGAGTTGCGCGGCGGCGGCGGGCCAGCCGAGCGGGATCGATACGAGGACGGACAAGGCGGCGGTGACGATGGCGACGTTGCGGGCGAGCGATGCCGGGATGTCACCTCGAGCGACCGGCTTGTCGCGGCGGCCGACCGCGCGATCCCGATCGGCGTCGATCCAGTCGTTCGACAGCCCGACGGATGCCTGGTCGAGCCCCATCACGATGCCGAGGAGGACGATGCGCCAGGGCTCCAGGCCGGCGGCGACGGCCAGCAGCACCGCGATGACGGTGACGGCGATGCCAGGCCCGGGGTGCGTGGAGAGCACCAGTGCCCGCAACCGTGCCATGCAGAGAGCGTAGCGAGGGCTCCAGTTGCAAGAAGTTGCGCGGATTGCGTAAGATTTTGCGCGTGTCGAGACGTCTCGCGGAGGTCGCCAAGCAGGTCGGCGTGAGCGAGGCGACCGTCAGCCGGGTGCTGAATGAGAAGCCCGGTGTGAGCGACGCCACCCGGCAGGCCGTGCTGACGGCGCTCGACGTGCTGGGCTATGAGCGCCCGAGCAAGCTCCGCGGGGAGCGCGCACGGCTCATCGGGCTCTTCCTGCCCGAGCTGCAGAACCCGATCTTCCCGGCGTTCGGCGAGCTGGTCGGCGGCGGGCTGGCGCAGAACGGGTACACCCCTGTGCTCTGCACGCAGAGCGCCGGCGGCATCACGGAGTCGGACTACATCGAGTTGCTCTTGCAGCAGCAGGTGTCCGGCGTCGTCTTCGTCGGCGGCCAGTACACGCAGGAGGACGCGTCCCACGAGCACTACGTCCGGCTCGCCGAGCTGCGGATCCCGACCGTGCTGGTCAGCGCTCCGGTTCCGCATCTGGCGTTTCCGACGGTGTCGACCGATGACACCGTCGCCATCGAGCTGGCTTGGAACCACCTCGTGCAGCTGGGTCACCGCAAGATCGGGCTCGTGCTGGGGCCGGCCGACCACATCCCGTCTCGTCGCAAGCTCGACGCGGCGCGGCTCAGTTCCGAACGCACGGGCATCGCACTGCCGGAGGCGCACATCGTGCACTCGCACTACAACCTCGAGGCAGGACAGGCGGCGACTGCTCGGTTGCTCGCAGCGGGCGTCACCGGCGTCATCTGCGCGTCCGACCCCCTCGCACTCGGGGCGATCCGCGCGGTGCGCCGGGCGGGGCTGCGCGTGCCCCAGGATGTCTCGGTCGTCGGGTTCGACGATTCGGCCCTGATGAACAGCATCGATCCGCCCCTGACCACCGTGCGGCAGCCGATCGAGCCCATGGGGCGCATGGTGATCGAGCTACTGGTCGCGCAGCTCTCGGGCTCGAAGGTCGAGCCCGAGGAGTACCTCTTCGAGCCCGAACTCGTCGTCCGAGCGTCGACGGGCCCGGTCGCCCGCTAGCCCGCCCGCGTCGGCGACCCAATGGCGCCACGAGGGCGGCGGGTGCGTGTGCGACCATCGCGTCAACCTGCCGCAAACCCGCGCAATTCTGCGCAAGTTGCTTGCAGTTTGTTTAGTTCTTGCGTCATTCTGTCGACAAAGCTACATTTCGGGAAGCCGGTGACCGCCGGACCGGAATGACAGCTAGGACCGCCGAGTGGACGCAGACGTCCTCGCCCCGAACGCATCCCCCGCGACCGGGCACAGCAGCGCCTCCGTGACGCCGCGCACCGACGATCCGGAGTGGTGGCGCTCAGCCGTCATCTACCAGATCTACGTGCGCAGCTTCGCCGACGGGAACGGCGACGGCACGGGCGACCTCGCAGGCGTCCGCTCGCGGCTCGGTTACCTGCGCGACCTGGGCGTCGATGCGATCTGGTTCACCCCCTGGTACGCGAGCCCGCTGGCCGACGGCGGATACGACGTCAGCGACTACCGCGCGATCCATCCCGACTTCGGAACCCTGCACGAGGCCGAACTGGTGGTGCAGGAGGCGCTGGCCCTAGGCATCCGCACCATCATCGACGTCGTCCCGAACCACATCAGCGACCAGCACCCCTGGTTCCAGGCCGCCCTCGCGGCCGCCCCCGGCAGTCCGGAACGCGAGCGCTTCTGGTTCCGCGACGGCGCTGGCCCCGACGGCGACGAGATGCCGAACCACTGGGTGTCGCCGTTCGCCGGGGAGACGTGGACGCGCACCACGAACCCCGACGGAACTCCGGGCCAGTGGTACCTGCACCTGTTCACCCCCGAGCAGCCCGACCTCAACTGGAACCACCCCGACGTGCGCCGCGAGCACGAGGACATCCTGAGGTTCTGGTTCGACCGCGGCGTCGCGGGCGTGCGCATCGACTCGGCAGCTCTGCTCATCAAGGATCCCGAGCTATCCGAGGTGCCCGAGAACCCGGGCCCCGGCGAGCACCCGAACCAGGACCGCGACGAACTGCACGACGTCTATCGCGCCTGGCGCTCCATCGCCGACAGCTACCCGGGGACCCGCGTGCTTGTCGGTGAGATCTGGCTTCCGGATGTCGACCGATTCATCGCATACCTGCGTCCCGACGAGCTGCACACGGCCTTCAATTTCGACTTCCTGGCCCGGCCATGGGAAGCCGTGGAACTTCGTGCCAGCATCGATCAGACCCTCACCGCGCATGCTCCCGTGCAGGCGCCGAGCACTTGGGTGCTGAGCAACCACGACGTCACCCGACCCGTGACCCGCTACGGACGCGACGACTCGAGCTTCGCGTTCCTCAGCAAGCGCTTCGGCACCTACTCCGACCGCGAGCTCGGCACCCGCCGCGCGCGCGCCGCGGCCCTCCTGACGGCGGCCCTCCCGGGATCCCTGTACATCTACCAGGGCGACGAGCTGGGATTGCCCGAGGTCGAGGACATCCCGCTCGGGTTGCTCCAGGACCCGATGCACTTCCGCTCACAGGGCGTCGACCCCGGCCGCGATGGATGCCGCGTGCCGCTTCCCTGGAGCGGCACGGCAGCGCCGTACGGGTTCAACAATGAGCACGCGACCGGAGCCCCATGGCTCCCGCAGCCCGCCGAATGGGCTGGGTACACCGTCGAGGCCGAGGCCCGCGACCCGCAGTCGATGCTCTCCCTCTACCGAGCCGCCCTCGCCATCCGCAAGGACAGTGCCGAGCTGGGCGACGGCTCTCTGACCTGGCTCGACCTCGGCCCGGACGCCCTCGCGTTCCGGCGCGGAGACGACTTCCTGTGCATCACCAACTTCGCCGGCCAGCCGCTCGCGCTCCCCTCGGGGACCGCGATCGTCCTGGCCAGCGAGGAGCTCGTCTCGGGCCATACCGGCCCCGGCGAGCTTCCCTCCGACTCCACGGCGTGGCTGCGCACACAGCACGTAGCCCTGGAGACCCCACCACAGATAAGAAAGGCATGACGATGAAGTCACACCGCAAGGTGCTCGCTGCAGTTGCAGCGCTCGCGACGATCGCCGCCCTCACTGGCTGCTCTGCCGGAGCGGGCGGAAGCGGAAAGACCGAGATCCGTGTCGCGACGTTCCCGCCCGGCGCCGACGCCGCGGCCTACGAGGCGTTCGCCACGCAGGAAGCCCAGTTCGAGAAGCTCAACCCCGGTATCGACGTGATCGGTGTCGAGTACGAGTGGACCGGCCCGACCTTCGCCGTGCAGCTCGCAGGCGGAAGCCTGCCCGACGTGTTCACGGTCCCCTTCACCGACGCCAAGACGCTCCTCGAAAACGGCCAGCTCATGGACGTCACGGCGGAGATGGACGCGCTCGGGTACAACGACAAGTTCAACCCGATCATCCTGGACGCCGTCACCGACGGCGATGGCAACCACTTCGGGTTCCCGCGCCAGGCATACGCGATGGGGCTGCACTACAACCGCGACCTGTTCGAGGCGGCCGGGCTCGACCCCGACAGCCCGCCGACCACGTGGGACGAGGTCCGCGAGGCCGCCAAAGCCATCTCGGACGCGACCGGCAAAGCCGGCTACGCCCAGATGACCATGAACAACACCGGTGGATGGCAGCTGACCGCCGGCACGGTGGCGCACGGCGGTCGCACCCAGACCGACAACGGCGATGGCACGTACACCTCGACCATCAACAACGAGGGCACGGCGGCCGACCTGCAGTTCCTGCACGACCTGCGCTGGGAGGACAACTCGATGGGCAGCAACTTCCTGCTCGACTGGGGCGTCATCAACCAGGAGTTCGCTGCGGGCAACATCGGCATGTACACGTCGGGTTCGGATGTCTACACGGCACTCGTGCGCGACTTCGGCATGGACGCGTCGCAGTACGGTCTGACGATCGTGCCGACCGAGGGCGACGACCCGGGAACTCTCGGTGGCGGCGACATTGCCGTCATCAGCCCGAGCGTCGACGACACCACGAAGGCCGCCTCGGTCAAGTGGATCGACTGGTACTACATGCAGAAGCTGCTCGACGAGGATGCCGCGAAGGCTGACGCGAAGGCGCTGGCCGACAGCGACCAGGCCGTCGGAACTCCGGTGCTGCCGGTTCTCGACCAGGCGACCTACGAGCAATCGCAGGAGTGGATCGCGGAGTACGTCAACGTGCCCGTCGACCAGATGAAGCCGTTCTTCGACAACATCTTCTCGCAGACGCCCGTTGCCGAGGCGAAGGGCAAGACGCAGGAGATCTATGCGCTCCTCGACGCCGTGGTGCAGGCGGTGCTGACGGATGAGAACGCCGACATCGACGCCCTGCTCGACCGGGCCGACGAAGACGCGCAGGCGCTCCTCGACAGCTGATCCACCCCGCTGGTCGAGTAGCCGCCGAAGGCGGCGTGTCGAGACCCACTTCCGGTCTCGACACGCCCCTGCGGGCTCCTCGACCAGCACCCTCCCGAAAGAGATCACCACATGACGACGCTCGGTTCCGCCCGTCCCCGCCGCGGCATCCGGGGCTGGGTGCGCCGCGGCGGCATTTCCAGCCTGCTGTTCGCGCTGCCCCTGATCCTGGTGTTCGCGGTCTTCAGCTGGTCGCCGATCATCCAGTCGTTCGTCATGAGCTTCCAGAAGACGAACCTGATCACGGCGCAGTGGGTCGGCTTCGACAACTTCGTCAACGTGCTGGGCGACCCGCTGCTCGGCACGGCGGTCGCCAACACCTTCTACTTCGCGGTGCTCGCGCTGATCTTCGGGTTCCCGCTGCCGCTGCTGCTGGCCGTGCTCATGAGCGAGGTCCGTCGCGGCAAGGGCCTCTACAGCGCCCTCGCGTACCTGCCGGTCGTGATCCCGCCGGTCGTCGCCGTTCTGCTCTGGAAGTTCTTCTACGACGCGAGTCCCACCGGCGTCTTCAACACGATCCTCGGCTGGATCGGCATCTCGCCGCAGCCCTGGATCCAGCAGGCGTCGAGCGCCATGCCGTCCCTCGTGCTCGAGGCGACCTGGGCCGCCGTCGGCGGATCGATCATCATCTACGTTGCCGCGCTGCTCAGCGTCCCGCCGGAGCTCTACGACGCGGCCGAGGTGGATGGGGCGAGCATCTGGCAAAAGATCTGGCACGTCACGCTGCCGCAGCTGCGAGGCGTGCTCTTCGTGATGCTCATCCTGCAGGTGATCGCGACGGCACAGGTCTTCCTCGAGCCGTTCCTCTTCACCGGGGGAGGGCCGAGCAATGCGACCGTGACCGTGCTGCTGCTCATCTACCGATACGCCTTCCAGAACAGCCTCGGCGGAAACTACGGCGAGGCGACCGCGCTGAGCGTGATGCTGGCGATCTTCCTCGCGGTGCTGTCGATCGTGTACTTCCGTCTCACCGAACGCTGGAGTCAGAGTTGACCGACACACCCGACCGCGGCATCCTGTCGGAGTTCGATCGCAAGAAGCGCTCGGTGCGGATCACCATGACCCTGGTGCACGTGCTGCTGTTCGGCGGTCTGGTGATCGCCGGGCTCGGGCCGCTGCTCTGGCTCGCGAAAGCCGCCGTCACATCCACCCAGGACAGCATCTCGACGCCGCTGCTGCTCTGGCCGAACGGCGTCGACTGGGCGAACCTGACCAGCGCGTGGGTCGAGGTCGAGGTGGGCAAGTACTTCGTCAACACGCTGATCATCGCGGGAGGGGCGTGGCTGTCGTCGTTGTTCATCGCGACGACGGGCGGGTACGTGCTCTCGGTGCTGCGTCCTAGATACGCACCGATCCTGAACGGGGCGGTGCTCGCGACCCTGTTCATTCCGTCGGTCGTCCTGCTGGTGCCGCTTTACCTTACGATCGTGCGCCCGGTGATCGGCACGTCTCTGCTCAACAACTACGTCGCGGTCTGGCTGCCGGCGGCGGCCAATGCGTTCAACATCCTGCTGGTGAAGCGATTCTTCGACAACCTGCCGCGCGAGGTGTTCGAGGCGGCACGGACCGACGGCGCAGGGCCGTTCCGCCTGTTCTGGTCGATCGTGCTGCCGATGTCTCGCCCGATCCTGGGGGTCGTGAGCGTCTTCGCCATCATCGCTTCGCTCAAGGACTATCTGTGGCCCTCGCTCGTGCTGCCCGATCCTGCGGTCCAACCGCTCGGCGTGCGGCTGCCCGCGATCGACTCGCAGACCGAGCTCGACGTGTTCCTTGCGGCGCTGGCCATCGCCACGATCGTGCCCGTTGTGCTGTTCCTGCTCTTCCAGCGGGTGTTCCTCCGCAGTGCCGGGCTGGGCGGCGCGGTCAAGGGGTAGCCGCAGGCATCCGGGTTAGCCTGGATGCGAGATGCAGCATTTCGACGATGTCGCGACCCTGCAGCAGGTCCTTCCGGGCCGCTGGACCGTCAAGGCGACGAACTTTCCGATGTGGCTCTCGGGGGAGCGGCGTGAGCCGGCCTTCGAGTATGTCGCCCTCCGAACCGACCCGCTCACGCTGGGCGACGAGGTGACCTACACGGACCCGGACGGCAAGACGAAGTCGATCCGCGGGGTCGACCGCTGGAACGGCAGCGGCTTCACCTGGAAGATGAACGGCCTGCGCGGCCTCTTCGTGAAGAGCCGCTGGGAGGTCGCCGGCGTGCGTCAGGGCCTCGCCGTCCTGCGATTCGAGGCGTCGATGGTCAGTCCCGGGGGAGTCGACGTGATCGTCGGAGAGGGGCTGGATGCGTCGGAGCTCCGCACGTTCGTCGCGGCCGACCCCGCATCGTTCGGCCTCACCCTCGAGGAATTCGCCAGCCTCACGTGGCTGGATCACCTTCCACCGCTCGACTAGGCCTCGGGTCGTCGCGGAGGATCGACCACACCTCCACGTCGTGGTTGCGGCCCTCGTGGTACCACGCGCCGCGCGCGATCCCCTCGTAGCTGAATCCGGACTTGTCGGCCACCCGCTTCGACGCCTCGTTGGCCGGGTGGATGACGAGTCTGATGCGGTTGGACTTCGTGAGCGCGAAGAGGTGGTCGCAGAGCAGCTCAACGGCCTC
>JBDSKH010000003.1:0-8497 GCA_039917005.1 Pseudolysinimonas sp. | reverse complement strand
AAGACGACGCACGACGAGGATGCGGTGCGCTACGCCGAGTACGCCGTCGAGGCCGGCGGAACCGTGTTCGGCATCCGGCAGGACCTCATCCCGTTCGACGAGGTGCGGCTCGGGATGCCGGTGTCCGTGCGCGTGGACGGCGCGAACGCGGTCATCGACTGGAGGTCGAGCGGGGCGGTCAACTGGAAGATGGTCAAGAAGCCACCGGCCGCCGGGATCGTCGACGACTTCGATATCAACGACAACCGCGGCGCGCTGACGAAGGCGCAGCGCGGCGGGCGCGCGGCGACGGTCACGATCCTCGATTGGCAGGCGCGGTCGGTAGCCCTCGGCCTGGCGACGGCCCTGGACGCGCGGGTGCGCATCGAGCCGGCTGGCGGTGCTCCTCGCGAGGAGACCGTGGCGAAGCTCGATCGGGTGCCGGGATACGCGGCACACCTTCCCATCGTCGGGGCGGCGCTTCCCGCTTGGGAGACGCGCGGGCTGCTCGGCGGAGAAGGCATCATGATCGACTGGCCCGCCGCGGCCATGGCGTCGCCGGGGGTCGGCGAGCCGCCCTTCGAGCTCCCGCGCGGGCACAACCTGTTCGGCGGCGCGAGCGGCTCGATGTCGATGGGCGGGGCGGATGCCGACTCGCCGGCGGGGACGGCGGAGGGCGACCCCGAGATCCCCGAGTACGCCAAGAAGCTCATGAAGAAGTTCGGCGTCGATCCCGACTCCCTCAAGCCGCAGTAGGCAGCGCGGGGTCAGGGTGCTGACTCTGCCGCCCGCACGTCATCCTGCAACGCCCGCAGGGCCCCGCGCAGGGCCCGCTCGCTGTCGAGACCCGCGACCCGCGCTGCGGCGACCATGCCGAGCAGCTGCTCCCCGAGCTCGACCTCGGTCGCCGGGATCGGTGCGAACTCGCGCCCGACCCCGAGCTTGCCCGCGCGTCCGAGCAGCTTGTCCGCCAGCGCCAGGGCGGGCATCGCCATCGGGATGCCGTCCAGCGTGCTCGAACGGTGCGCCTTCTCGAGGGCCTTCACGCGATCCCACGTCGCCACAACGTCATCCGGAGTCTCGGCCACGACGTCGCCGAAGACGTGCGGGTGCCGCGCGATCATCTTCGCCGTCATGTGCGCGGCGACGTCCTCGAGCGTGAAGCCACCGGCCTCGGCCTCGATGTCGGCGTGGAAGATCACCTGGTACAGAACGTCGCCGAGTTCCTCGATGAGCTCCTCGCGACCGCCGCTCTCGATCGCCTCGATGAGCTCGTAGGTCTCTTCGACCAGGTATTGCACGAGAGAGGCGTGGCTCTGGTCGCGATCCCAGACGCAGCCGCCCGGCGCGCGCAGCTTGTGCATGGTCGCGACGAGTTCGTCGAGTTTCGGGTTGGGCGCGATCGTCGGAGCGGAGACCATGCCCCCATCCTGCCCGCGCTGCCACACTGATGCCGTGAGGATTCCGGGAGCGGTCATCGCGTTCGTGATCATCTCCGCGGTCGTGGTGGGCGTCGTTCTGGTGATCCAGGAGGGCGGTCTGCCCGTCGGCATGCAGCCGGCGGCACCGCCGGCCGTATCGGATTCCGGCGAATCGCACACCGTGCCCGAGAGCGCAGTCCCGGCCACCATCGAGTACGTGCACGACGGCGACACCCTCTTCCTGACCGATGGAACCAAAGTGCGGCTGCTCGGCATCGACACTCCCGAGATCGGCGACCATCTCGAGTGCTACGGCGACGAGGCGACGGCACTGCTGCGCTCGCTGTTGCCCGAGGGGACGGGAGTGCTGGTCCTGGCCGACGTGCAGCCACTAGACCAGTACGGGCGCTCACTCCTCTTCATCTACACGAGCGATGGCGACCTGGTGAACCTCACGCTCATCGAGGCGGGCGCCGCGGAAGCGGTCGTCCTTCCCCCGAACGTCCTGTTCGCCGAGGAGCTCGAGTCGGCCGAGGACGCCGCCCAGGCTGCCGGGGCAGGCATGTGGGGCGCCTGTTAGCGGAACGCCGCGATGCCGGTGATGGCCTGGCCGAGCACGAGTGTGTGCACCTCGTCGGTGCCCTCGTAGGTGCGCACCGACTCAAGGTTGTTCGCGTGCCGCAGCGGCGAATGCTCGAGCGTGATGCCGTTGCCGCCGAGCATGGCGCGTGCTTCGCGGGCGATCCGGATGGCGACGCGTGTGTTGTTGAGCTTGCCCACCGAGATCTGGTGCGGCTCCAATCCGCCGGAGTCCTTGAGTCGTCCCAGGTGCAGCGCGAGCAGCATCCCGGTCTCGATCTCGAGTGCCATGTCGACGAGCTTCGCCTGCGTCAGCTGGAAGGCGGCGATGGGCTTGTCGAACTGGGTGCGCTGCAGCGTGTATTCGAGCGCCGCGCGGTAGCTGTCGCGCGCCGCACCGAGGACACCCCATGCGATCCCGAACCTTGCCTCGTTGAGGCAGGCGAACGGGCCGCGCAGGCCCTCGGCGCCGGGCAGCCGCATCGACTCGGGGACCCGAACGTCGTCGAGGGCGATGTCGCACTGGATCGAGGCGCGCATCGAGAGCTTGGGGGCGATGGGCGTCGCCGTGAATCCCGCGGCGTCGGTCGGCACAATGAAGCCCCGCACCCCGTCGTCGGTCTGCGCCCAGATGATGGCGACCTGCGCGATCGAGGCGAGGCCGATCCAGCGCTTGGCGCCCGTGATCACCCAGTCGTCGCCGTCGCGGCGGGCGAACGTCGTCATGCTGCCGGGATCGGAGCCCGAGCCGGGCTCGGTGAGCCCGAAGCAGCCGATCACCTCTCCGGCAGCCATGCGCGGCAGCCACTCGGTCTTCTGCTCCTCGGAGCCGTGCTTGGCGATGGCGGTCATGGCGAGCGAACCCTGCACCGACACGAACGTGCGCAGGCCGGAGTCCCCCGCCTCGAGCTCCGTCGCGGCCAGACCGTATTCGACCGCCGATCGTCCGGCGCAGCCGTAGCCCTCGATGTGCATGCCGAGCAGCCCGAGCTCGGCCAATCGCGGGACCAGCTCGACCGGGAAGATCGCGTCCTCGTACCAGCCGGCGATGTGCGGTCTCACCTCGGCGTCGACGAACGAGCGAACGGTCGCCCGCAGCGCCTTCTCGTCGTCGCTCAGCAGCGAGTCGATGGCCAGCAGGTCGTACGGGTCCGGCATGCTCACACGCTACCGTCGAACCCATGACGGAGGGTCGGCCGCTCGACGGCCTCGTGGTCGCCGATCTCAGCCGCGTGCTGGCGGGTCCGACCGCTGCCGTGATGCTCGCCGATCTGGGCGCCCGCGTGATCAAGGTGGAGCGACCCGGCACCGGTGACGACACACGTGAGTGGGGCCCGCCGTGGGCCGGCTCGAGTAGCTCGTACTTCGAGAGCGCGAACCGCAGCAAGGAGTCGATCGCGCTCGATTTCGCCGAGGAAAGCGACCTGGCGATCGCTCGTGCACTCGTGGACCGGGCCGACATCGTCATCGAGAACTCCCGCTCAGGGGCCCTCGAGCGGTACGGGCTGGATGCCGCGGTGGTCAGGCGGCGCAACCCGGGCGCCGTCTATGTCTCCATCACGGGGTTCGGGAGCGGGGCCGGGGCGGAGCTGCCGGGCTACGACTTCCTCGTGCAGGCGGTAGGCGGGCTGATGAGCATCACGGGCGAGCCGGACGGCGAGCCGATGAAGGTCGGAGTCGCGGTCGTCGACCTCCTCGCCGGCAAGGACGTCGTGATGGGCGTGCTCGCGGCCCTCTTGCACCGCGAGCGCACGGGTCGCGGTCAGCACGTGGAGGTCAATCTGCTGTCGAGCGCGGTCGCGTCGCTGGCCAACCAGGCGTCGTCGTACCTCGCCACCGGCGCGGCGCCTCGGCGACTCGGCAACCACCATCCCTCGATCGCCCCCTACGGCGCCTTCCGGGCCGCCGACGGGCTGCTCGCCATCGCGGTGGGCAACGACCGGCAGTGGGCGCTGCTCGCGTCAGCTCTCGACGCGACCGAGCTCGCCGGCGACAAGCGCTTCACCACCAATGGGCTCCGGGTCGAGAACCGTGACGCCCTGATCATCGAGCTCGAGAGCCGCCTCGCAGATGCCGATGTCGCGGGCTGGATCGAGCGCATGGGCACAGCCGGCATCCCGGCCGGAAAGGTCAACGACGTCGGCGAGGCGCTGGCCCTCGCCGCCGGACTCGGGCTCGAACCCACCATGGATGTCGGGGCCGGGCACCCGGCGCAGCTGCGGCATCCGGTGCGCTACTCGGCCTTCGAGCCTGTCGCCCCGGCCGCTCCGCCCGCTCTCGACGCGGATCGGGCCGCCGTGCTGGCCTGGCTCGGCCTCTAGGCTCGCGGCCTGGGCCCGCGCCCTAGCCTGCCGCCGTCGTGCCGATCGACCCAGATCGCACGTCGCCATCGGGCACCGGTGTCTTCGGCATCGCCAGGGCGGCGAAGCCCGCGAGCACGGACGCGACCAATGCGGCCACGAAGACGGCCCCGGTGGCCGACACCACCGCATCCGGATTCTCCTCCCCGCCGGGGAAGCCGGACAGGATGCCGTTCGCGATCGCGCCGAGCACCGCGATGCCGACCGCGCTGCCGACGGACCGGGCGAACAGGTTGGTCCCCGTCACCACGCCTCGCTCGTGCCAGGGCGCGCTCGACTGGGCGGCGACCAGCGCCGGAGACGTCGCGAACCCGAGGCCGAGCCCCATGGCGAAGCACACCACGGCGATCAGCACCACCGACGGCGTCGGCGCGATCAGCACCAGAGCGACCGCGCTCAGGATGACGATGGAGATCCCGATGAGCACGGTCGAGCGGAACCCGATGCGCATGTAGATGCGACCGGAGAGGGTGGCCGAGATCGGCCAGCCGAGCGTCAGGGTGGCGAGTGCGAGCCCGGCGACCAGAGGCTCGGTGCCGAGTCCGCCCTTCTGGAGGTAGGCAGGGATGTATGCGGTGAGCCCGATGAGCACGGCGCCCACCGCGAACGCCAGCAGCGTGGTCGTGAGCAGAAGCGGCCTGGTGAACGCCCAGAGCGGGAGCACCGGTTCCGTCGCACGGCGCTCGACGAGCAGGAACGCGGCGAACAGGACGATCCCGGCCGCGAAGATCGCGAAGCTTGTGATCGAGTTCCACTCCCAGGCCTGGCCGCCCTCCAGCAGGCCGAGGATGAGCAGGGTCAGCGAGCTGGTCAGCAGCGCCGCGCCGGCATAGTCGATCCGGTGCGCGTGCCGTTCCACCTTCTCCTCGAAGTTGCGCACGATCAGGATGGCGGCGAGCAGCCCCAGCGGGATATTGATGAAGAAGATCCAGGGCCAGCCGGTGTACTGCGCGAAGACGCCGCCGAGCGTCGGGCCGACGACCGATGAGATCGCCCAGACGCTCGCCAGGTACCCCTGCACGCGCGCGCGTTCGGCGATCGTGTAGATGTCGCCGACCATCGTGATCGCGATCGGCTGGATGGCACCCGCGCCGAGCCCCTGTACCGCGCGGAACGCGATGAGCGCCGGCATCGACCAGGCGAACCCGCAGAGGATCGAGCCGAGCAGGAACAGGCCGATGCCGAACAGGATGATCGGCTTGCGCCCCAGCACGTCGGCGAGCTTGGCGTACACGGGCACCGACACCGCCTGGGCCAGCAGGTAGATCGAGAACAGCCACGGGAACTGGGAGAAGCCCCCGAGATCCTTCACGATCGATGGGACCGCCGTCGCCAGGATCGTGGCATCGATGGCGACCAGGCCGCTCGCGACCATGATCGCGAGCAGGAGGGGTCCTCGCTCTGACCGGAGTCCGACGTCACTGGGCACCCGATCCATACTGGTGCACGTGACCCTCGCTCTGCTGGCTCTGCTGCTCGTCGTGCTCGCCCTGCTGCTCTGGCGGGCCGTGACACGCGAACGCCGCGACTACGCGCGTTTCAAGCGGCTCCGCTCGACGGGGCTGCGGCGCAAAGTCTTCGGTCGCTGGATCGTCGAATCGTGGCTCGTGCTGGGCGGGCTGGCAGGTATCGTCCTGCTCGCGGCGGCGCCCTACGTGCCGCTCGCGCTCGCCGATGTCCGGATGTGGGGGCCGTTCACCGCCGTCCCCTACGGCACCGAGGGGCTGGCCGGCCTGCTCGCGGGATTCGCGATCGCGGCGCTCGCCGTTCTCGTGCTGCCGATCCTGCTGCTCCGCCGCCGCCTCGACGAGGTTCCGGCGATCGGGGACATCCGGGCGATCCTGCCCCGCAACCGCGGCGAGCTGCCGTACGGCGCCGGCCTCGGGCTCACTGCAGGGGTCGTGGAGGAGCTGCTCTTCCGGCTGGCGCTTCCCGCTCTCCTGTTCGGCGTGCTCGGCAGCGGTCCGCTCGCCTTCGGGATCGCGGCCCTGCTCTTCGGCGCCCTGCATCTGTACCAGGGGCCGCTCGGCATCCTGTTCGCGTTCGTGCTCGGGCTGCTGTTCACGGCGCTCTACATCGTGACGGGCTCGATCCTCGCGCCGGTGGCCCTTCATGCCCTGATCGATCTGCGGTCGCTCGTGCTGATCCCGATCGCGATCGGGGGCGCCTGGAAGCAGGAGGCGCCCGCGCGACCGGCCGCCCGCCCGGCTGCCGCGTCCGCTCCCCCGCCCGATGCGGCGTAACGTGAAGCCGTGACCGCCGCACTCGCTCGTATCGTCATCTCCGTCGCTTCCCTCGAGAAGGCGCTCCCCCTCTACGAGGACGTCCTCGACCTCCGCCGCACGACCGAGTCGCCCGGCATCGTCGGGCTGGCACTCGCCCGCGGGATCGAGCTGATGCTGCACGAGCGTCCGCCGACACCGGGGGATGCCGGGGTCGCGCCGACGTTCAGGGTCGCCAACGTCGACGCGGCGGCAGCAGCAGCCACGGGAGTCGGAGCGACTCTCATCGGAGGGCCGCGCGACGAGCCGTGGGGTGAACGTCAGGCCGTGCTACACGACGTGGACGGCCACGTCATCTGCCTCGTCACGCCGCTCGACTAGCGGGCGGGAAGATCGCCTCGAGCAGGCCCGTCAGCCAGGCGATGAGTTCGGCGTCGGTGCCGTCGGGGTTCGCGACGCCCGCGAGGATCGGGATGCTGGCGGCCTTCTGCTGCGCGAACAACCGCGCTCCGGGGTAGAGGCGCTGCAATCGCACCTGCAGCGAATCGGGGAGGTCGGCGGGCGCGACCCGCAGGTTCCCGCCCATCGCCACGACATCCGCGAGCCCGGCCTTCTGCGCCAGCCGGCGGAGGCGAGACACGGCGATCAGGTTCTGCACGGGAGGCGGCGGGTCGCCGTAGCGGTCGGTCAGCTCCTCGAGCACGCTGTCGATCGCATCGTCGGGGCTGGCCGGCGCCGAAGCGGTCGAGAGCTTCTGGTACGCCTCGAGCCGCAGGCGCTCGCTCTCGACGTACTCCTCGGGGATGTGGGCGTCGACCGGCAGCTCCAGGCGCAGCTCGGTCTGCCCGGGAGCCACGTCGCCGCGGAACGCGCTCACCGCCTCACCGATCATCCGCAGATAGAGGTCGAATCCGACGCCCGCGATGTGTCCCGACTGCTCGCCACCGAGCAGGTTGCCCGCGCCGCGGATCTCGAGGTCCTTGAGGGCGATCTGCATGCCGCCGCCGAGTTCGTTGTTTGTCGCGATCGTCTCGAGCCTGTCCTGCGCCAGCTCGGTGAGGGGCTTGTCATCGTCGTAGAGGAAGTACGCGTAGGCACGCTCACGCCCGCGACCGACGCGCCCGCGGATCTGGTGCAGCTGCGAGAGCCCGTACTTGTCGGCCCGGTCGATGATGAGGGTGTTCGCGTTGGCGATATCGATGCCGGTCTCGATGATCGTGGTCGTCACGAGCACGTCGAACCTGCGCTCCCAGAAGTCCACGATGACCTGCTCGAGCTGCGCTTCGCCGAGCTGGCCGTGCGCAACGGCGACGCGCGCCTCCGGAACGAGCTCGGCGACCTGCGCCGCGATGCGGTTGATCGACGAGACGCGGTTGTGCACGAAGAACACCTGGCCCTCGCGAAGCAGTTCGCGGCGGATCGCGGCCCCGACCTGCTTGTCGTTGTACGGCCCCACGTAGGTGAGGATCGGATGCCGGTCCTCTGGCGGCGTCGCGAGCGTCGACATCTCGCGGATGCCCGTCACCGCCATCTCGAGCGTTCGCGGGATCGGCGTGGCCGACATGGCCAGGATGTCGACGTTCGTCTTGAGCTTCTTGAGCGCGTCCTTGTGCTCGACTCCGAACCGCTGCTCCTCGTCGATGACGACGAGTCCGAGCTCTTTGAACCGGATGCCGGGGCTGAGCAGGCGGTGGGTGCCGATCACGACATCCACCTGCCCGCTCGCGAGGCCCTCGATCGTCTCCTTCGCATCCTTGTCGGACTGGAAGCGGCTGAGCGCCCGCAGATGCACCGGGAAGCCGGCGAACCGCTCCGCGAAGGTCTCCATGTGCTGGCGCACCAGAAGGGTGGTCGGCACGATCATCGCCACCTGTTTGCCGTCTTGCACTGCCTTGAACGTGGCTCGCACGGCCACCTCGGTCTTGCCGTAGCCGAC
>JBDSKH010000002.1:0-7336 GCA_039917005.1 Pseudolysinimonas sp. | reverse complement strand
GTCGTCGACGGCCGTCGCCGACGAGTAGTAGTCGAGCAGCCAGACGTACGCGGTGCTGTTGCCGCCGCCGACCCAGTAGTCGAAGTTGTAGGCGATCGCCTCCGCGTCGACCGGGGTGCCGTCGGTGAACTCGACACCGTCCTTGAGGGTGAAGGTCCAGCTCAGGCCGTCCTCGGACTCCTCCCATGACTCGGCGAGCCACGGCACGGCCTGGTGGTCCTCGTCAAGCGAGACGAGGTTGTCGAGCACCTGGTAGGAGAGGTAGGCCTGCTCGATCCATCCGCCGAACACGCAGGCCGGCTCTTGCTGATGCGCATAGACGATCGTCCCGCCGTCGACGCGCTCGCCAGAGGAGGATGGCGCGGCGCCGGCGCAGCCGGTCAGCGCGAGAGCGGAGACGGCCGCGGTGGCGACGAGGGCGAGAACGGAAGAGCGGCGGGACATGAGTCGATGACTCCTTCGAGGTGTGGGTTGCAGGTCACGGTAGGGCGCTCGGCGGCGCGCGTCGAACCTGTTACGCAACAGTCGGCAATGTGACGAAACACTGCTCAACACGGCGTCACATGCTCCGCGCGGACAGCTCCGGCCGTGGTGCTATGAGAGGCAGCTGTCGGCGGTCGAGCCGTCTGGCGTGCTCGCCCCATCGCGCAGCCAGTACTGCCAGAGGTCGTAGGTCAGCGGTCCGTAGATGTCCACAGAGTCGGGTATCGCACACTGATACGGATCGATGTGCGCGACGGTCTCCCCCGCGACGGAGAATTCCAGCACGACGGCTCGCTCGTCGTGCTGCAGCTGGTCCGCCATGTACTGGATGTGCGCCACATCCAGCTCAGGGAGGTCGACGGTGACGTACAGGCGCGGCTCGCGCACGGGTCCGAAATCGCGGATCGACTCGCCCGCCCAGACGCTGATCGGCTGCGTTTCGCGGCCGGCGGGCGCGGCGGCGACCGCCGCAAGCACGTCGAGCATGTGGGAGTCGGGAAGGAGGTTCACGCCGGCCAGCTCGACGACGCCCTCCGGGATCGGCGCATCGACCGACCACTGGAACCGCCCCGGCAATGTGGCGGCCTCCTCGGCCAGCGCCCCGATGATCTCGTGCAGCGCGCTCGATTCCTGCTGTGGATACTCGAGCTGGATGAAGCCATCCCGATCGGTCGAATAGTCGTCGATGGAGACGCGGGCCGACTCGGTGCGGCCGCCGATCTCGTCCCACCACCGCACCATCGTCGTCAGGTCGGTGACGGAGCGGGCACCCGTGACATTGAAACCGTCGTAGCCCGAGCCGAGCGCCTCGCCGCCGGGACGGGAGATGCCGAGGTGCCAGCGGGCGTCGATCTCGTCGACACCGAACCGCCAGTAAGTGACGAGGTCGTCGAGGTCGTCAGCAGTCGCATTGAAGGTGACGTCGATCGAGATCGAGCTGAAAGCATCGTCGAACAACATGTCCTCGTCGGCGCTCACCAGCACGTACTCGACGAAGTCGAAGCGCCGCAGCTCCGAGGCGAGCTGCTCGGTCGAGTCTTCGACGGGGTGAGTGCAGCCGGTGAGCGCGAACGCGCCGACCAGGATTGCAGCGGCCGCGATCCCCCGTCGCGCGCGCATCCTCACAGCGGCACTTTAGCGGCGCCGCGAGCCTAGGCTGCCATCGTGAGCAACCTCGAGAAGGATCCGGCTGAATTGCTGCTGGCGGAGCCGGTCTTCGAGACGCGATCGCTCCGCGAGCGCTCCTCAGCAGGCGACGGCGTCGAGGTGCTCGAGCCGCGCGAAGTGCCGCTCGGCGGGCCGCGGGCGCTCATGGTGCGGAGGACGCTTCCGCAGCGGGCTCGCTCGCTCGTCGGCGCGTGGTGCTTCGTCGATTCGTACGGCCCCACCCCGGCGCCGCGCGCCCGCACGATGGACACGCCGCCGCATCCGCACACCGGACTTCAGACCGTGACCTGGCTGTATCAGGGCGAGATCGAGCACCGCGACTCGGCCGGACACCATGCCCTGATCGAACCGGGGCAGGTCAATCTGATGACGGCCGGCGCCGGCATCCAGCACTCGGAGGTCTCGACCGACGACGCCCGCACCCTCCACGGCCTGCAGCTCTGGATCGCCCTCCCCGACGCCTCACGCGGGATCGCCCCGTTCTTCGAGACCTTCGCGCCCGACCCGTTCGTGCATGGAGACGCGACGCTGCGGGTCTTCGTCGGCGACCTCCTCGGGCACGGGTCGACGGTGACCGGGTTCACGCGGCTGCTCGGCGCCCAGCTCGACCTGCCCGCCGGCGGCGTGGTCAGCATCCCTGCCGACCCTTCCTTCGAATACGGCCTGGTGGTGGATATCGGTGTGCCGACCCTGCAGGGCGTCGCGATCCCGCCCACGCACCTCGGCGTCGTGTCGGTGGGCGTCGACGAGCTGGTCATCGAGGCGGGAGCGGAGCCCCTGCGGGCTCTGCTCATCGGCGGGGAGCCGCTCGGCGAGCAGATCGTGATGTGGTGGAACTTCGTCGGACGCGATCACGACGAGATCGTGGCGTTCCGGGATCAGTGGCAGGCCGAGGTGATCGGCAGCGATAGCGATCGTCGGCACGACGGCCGCTTCGGCGCACTCGACGGCTACGACGGGCCGGCCTTGCCGGCGCCCGAGTTGCCGAACGTAAGGCTCAGGCCGCGCGAGTAACGGCGAATCCCGGCGGCTCAGGGAAGGGGGCCGCGCGCGGCGAGCTTCGCCCGCTCCTCTGCCTCGACCTTGGCGTAGGCGGCGCGCTCGTTGCGATCCGACCGGATGATCGAGCGCAGGATGAACCAGAACACCAGCCCGAAGAGCACGGTGGGGACGAGCGAGAAGATCGCGTTCCCCCAGAAGTCGGTCGGCATGGCTCCAGGCTACGCGGCCGGGCTGCCTACTGCAGCACCACGACCAGCACGACCACGACGACGATCACGACGAGGCCCCCGATCGCGATCAGGCGCGAGGTACGGCGATCCACGAGACGGCTAGCCCTTCGCGATGACGCCGGCGAGGCCGGTGATCACGAGATACAGGCCGACGCCACCGACGGCGACCCAGACGGCGATGCGCTGCCACGAGACGGCAGGCTTCTTCTTCTCGTCGCCGGGCAGCTTCAGGTCGCTCATGCCGACAGGCTACTTGACCAGCGGGAACAGGATCGTCTCCCGAATGCCCAGCCCGGTGATCGCCATCAGCAGGCGGTCGATTCCCATGCCCATGCCGCCCGACGGAGGCATGCCGTGCTCGAGCGCCCGCAGGAACTCCTCGTCGAGGCGCATCGCCTCGTGATCGCCGCGGGCTCCCTGCTTGCCCTGCTCGATGAAGCGCTCGCGCTGCACGACCGGGTCCACCAGCTCCGAGTAGCCGGTGGCGAGCTCGAACCCCCGGATGTACAGGTCCCATTTCTCGACCGCACCCGGCAGCGAGCGGTGGTCGCGCACCAGCGGGCTCGTGTCGACCGGGAAGTCCATCACGAAGGTCGGACGCTCGAGGTCTCCCTTGACGAAGTGCTCCCACAGCTCCTCGACGAGCTTGCCGTGGGTCGGCAGGTCGACCTCGACACCGGATGCCGCGGCCAGCTTCTCGAGGTCCGCGACGCTGGTCTGCGGCGTGACCTCGACACCGGCCGCCGTGCTGAGCGATTCGTACATCGGGAGTCGCTCCCACTCCCCGCCCAGATCGAACTCGGTGCCGTCTGCCCAGGTGACGACGTGCGAGCCCGAGACCGCCATCGCGGCGTTCTGCACGAGCTCCTGAGTGAGGTCGGCCATCTGGTTGTAGTCGCCGTAGGCCTGGTACGCCTCGAGCATCGCGAATTCGGGGCTGTGCGTCGAGTCGGCCCCCTCGTTGCGGAAATTGCGATTGATCTCGAAGACCCGCTCGATGCCGCCGACGACCGCGCGCTTCAGGAACAGCTCGGGCGCGATGCGCAGGAACAGCTCGGTGTCGAAGGCGTTCGAGTGCGTCGAGAACGGCCGGGCGCTCGCCCCGCCGTGGATCGTCTGCAGCATCGGGGTCTCGACCTCGAGGTACTCGTGGACGCCGAACGTGGTGCGCAGAGACGCGACCGCCGCGGCCCGCGCCCGCACCGTCACGCGAGCCTGCTCGCGTGTGATCAGGTCGAGGTAGCGCTGGCGCACGCGGGTCTCGTCGCTCAGCTCGGTGTAGAGGTTCGGCAGCGGCATCAGCGCCTTCGCCGCGATCTGCCAGGTGTCTGCGAGCACGCTCAACTCGCCGCGCTTCGACGAGATCACCTCGCCCTCGACTTGCACGTGGTCGCCCAGGTCGACGAGCTCCTTCCAGCGCTCGAGCGACTGCTCTCCGACCTCGGCGAGCGAGACCATGACCTGGATGCGGGTGCCGTCTCCGGCCTGCAGGGTCGCGAAGCATAGCTTGCCGGTGTTGCGCTGGAACACGACGCGGCCGGCGATCGCGACCGTCGCATCCGTCGTCGCGTCGGCCTCGAGGTGATCCCACTCGGCCCGCACCTGCGGGATCGAGTGCGTGAGGCGCACCCCCACCGGGTAGGCCTCGCCGCCCTCCGCGAGCAGGCGCTCGCGCTTGGCCAGCCGCACGGACTTCTGTTCAGCGATCTCCTCGTGCGAGGGCTCGGCAGCAGTCACGGGCTCACCGGCAGTCTCGGGCTCGGGCGGCCGCGGGGTCTCGTCGCTCACGTGGGTCTCAGTTCAGGTAGATGTCGTCGTTGTCGATGAGGCGGGTCGTGCCGACCTGCGCCGCGATCAGCACGCGGGCGGGGCCGCGATAGCCGTCATCGACCGGGAGGAACGTGCGCGGGTTCACGACCTTCAGGTAGTCCAGCTTAACGAGGTCCTCATCCATGAGCACCGACTGCGCCGCGGCGAGCACGGCGTCGATGCCCCGGTCGCTGGATGACGAAGCGGCCTCGAGCGCCCGGCTCAGCGCCCGCGCGGCGCGGCGGGCGTCGCCGTCCAGGAAGCGGTTGCGGCTCGAGAGAGCGAGACCGTCGGCTGCCCGCACGGTCGGCACCACATCCACCGTCGTCGGGATGTCGAGGTCGAGGACCATGCGCTGCACCAGGAACAGCTGCTGCGCATCCTTCTGCCCGAACGCGACGTGATGGGGACGCACGATGCCGAGCAGCTTCGCCACGACCGTCAGGACGCCATCGAAATGACCGGGGCGCGACCGGCCCTCGAAGAGCCCGGCGACCGGGCCGCCCGTCACCTTCACCTGGGTTCCGCCGTCGGGATACATCTCCTCGACCGTGGGCGCGAAGACGATGTCGACGCCGTGCCCCTCGAGCAGGGCGAGGTCGGCGTCGAGATCGCGCGGGTAGCGGTCGAGGTCCTCGTTGGCCCCGAACTGCAGCGGGTTCACGAAGATCGAGACGACGACCGTCTCGCCGAGCTCTGCCGCGCGGTCGACGAGGGCGAGGTGACCGTCGTGCAGGGCTCCAAGTGTCGGCACCAGCGCGATGCTTCCGGATGCGGCGAGCGCCTCTCGCAGGCCGGCGATCGTCGTGATGACCTCGGGCCTGATGACCTCGGGCCTGATCGCCTCGGGCCTGATCGCTTCGGGCGTGCCCGGCGCGGGCGTGCTCACGGTGCCTCCTCGGCGCCCTCTCCGGTCGTGGGCGCCAGGTCGATCGTAGTGGCCAGACCGGCACCGCTCTGAGCCGCCGCCAGCGCGTTCTCGACGGCGGACCGCACGAGGGGCCCGAGCACCTGGCCCGGATTGTCGATGCCGATCTCACGCAGCTCGGCCGCGGCCTGCGACACGATCGCGGTCGAGAACGTGGCCGCGGCGGCGAGAGCGTCGGCGTACGCGGCACGATCCGCCTCGTCGATCACGATCGGCTCGCTGCCCATTTCGACCACGAGGGCCTGCGCGATCGGCAGCACCGGACCGGGCGCGGTCACGGCGCACCACGAATCGCGCAGCCGGATGAGGTCGATGCTGGTTCCGGTGAACGCCATGGCCGGCGAGATCGCGAGCGGGATCGCCCCGGCCGCGAGCGCGGGCGCGAGCACCGCGGTGCCGAGGCCCGGAGCGGTGTGCGCCACCAACTGCCCGGACTGCCAGGCGCCGGTCGCGGCCAGGCCGGCCACCAGATCCGGAAGCTGATCGGCAGGGACGGCGAGCAGGACGAGCTCGCTGCGCTCGATGATCGCCGGCACGTCGAGAACGGGTACGCCGGGCAGGATCGCGTCGGCGCGATCGCGCGCTGCTTGCGACACGGCGTTGATGCCCACGATCGCGTGGCCGGCGCCGCCGAGCGCCGCCCCCAGCACCGGACCGACTCTGCCCGCGCCCACGATCCCGATGCCGAGGCGCCCGGATCGCTGGTTCGGAGTCACGCGCCCGACCGCCAGCGGTGCGAGCGGTCGGCGGCGGCCGCCGCGACGGCCGTCTCGGCGAGATCCCGGAAGAACCGGCTCGCGTCCTCGACGTCGAGAGCGCCCAGCCGGGCGTTGATCGGCCCGGCGACGGTGTGCGCCTGCACGTTGGCGAGGCGCATCGCGCGCTCGAGCGGACCCTGATGAACGGCGACGCTCTGCATGCGGGCGGCGGGGACGACCACGAGCTCGCGCCAGATCGCGCCGCGACGCAGGATCGCCGCATCCGGGCGCAGGGCGAACCCGTTGCGACGCCACGAGAACCAGCGCAGGATCGCCGCACGCCGCGGCGAGTTGGTGAACCCGTCGCCCTCGGTCGCCTTCGCGAGCCCCGCCTCGACGATGGCGCGGGTCTCGGCGTCGATGCCGGGCATCACGAGCTCGAGCACCTTGAATACCTCGGCGCGCGTGCCGACCGGCAGGATCGTCGTGTTCTGCTGTCCGGCGGCCCCCTGGGAGGACGACTTGCCGGCACGGTTGACCTTGACCTCCCACCAGTCGGCGGGCCGCCAGAGCAGCTGCTGGCTGATCGAGATCGAGTGGATGCGACCCGGCGGAAGCGTCTCGTTGCTCGTCGACAGCAGGCCGTAGCCGACCCGGACGCCGTCGGGCGTTCCCGCGATCGTGTACCGCAACGACTTCACGATGCGGTTGACCAGGAACGATCCGAGACCGAACAGCAGTGGCACGGCCCCGAAGATCACGAAGAACTCGTGCGACACGATCGCGGCGACGATTCCGCCGGCGACGACGAGCACGAACATCAGGGTCGCCGAGCTCAGCACCGTCGAGCCGATGAGCCGCGCCGGATGCATGGTGACCACCGACGCCGGCTCGGCCAGGCTCGGGTCGAGCTCCGGCGCGATCAGCTCGTTGACCCGCTGCCCGACGAGGCTCGGCACGGCGGCGGCGCCCGCTGGCACGGCACCCGCGGCCGCCTTCTGCTGCTGCGTGCCAGACGC
>JBDSKH010000001.1:0-2839 GCA_039917005.1 Pseudolysinimonas sp. | reverse complement strand
CGTGCGTCCAGCCCGGCCATCGCGGCGAGCGTCGCCAGGATCAGCGCGAATTCGCCGCGGTTGGTCAGCATCCCGCTCACGTTCAGCCCCTCGGCGGGAGTGAGCCTGTTGAGCCTGGCGATGAGCTGCCCGCCCGCGGTGTTGACGACCAGGGTCATCACGACCGCGACGGCCACCTGCCAGAGCACATCGCCGAACGCGAGCACGTTGAGGGCGAGGCCGAAGTTGAGGAAGAAGAAGGCTCCGAAGATGTCACGCAGCGGGAGGGCGAGCCCCTCGATGCGGGTGCGGTACCGGGTCGCGCCGAGGACGAGGCCGATCAGGAACGCGCCGATCGCATCCGAGACGCCGATCATCTCGCCGATGCCGCCGAACGCCACCGCGAGCCCGAAGAAGAGGATCGTGAAGAGCTCGTCGTCGCGCGTGCCGATCAGGCGGGAGACGACCTTGCCGCCCCAGCGCGCGATCGCGAACATGACGATGAGGAAGGCGAACGAGTAGACGAGCTTGAAGACGACGGTGCCGACGTCGGTGTCGTCGCCGATCACCACGGTCACGATCGCCAGGTAGATCGCGATGAAGATGTCCTCGACCACCGCGATGCCCAGGATCACCGGGGTCTCGCGGTTGGCGAGCCGCCGCAGCTCGATCAGGAGCTTGGTGATGATCGCGCTCGACGACACCGCCGTCATCCCGGCGATGACGAGCGCTTCGCGGGCGCCCCAGCCGACCCACATGCCGAACGCGAATCCGACGGCCATGTTGATCGCGATCCGGGTCCCGCCGGAGAGCAGCAGGGCACGCGCGTTGCTGAAGAAGGCGTCCTGATCGAATTCCAGCCCGAGGCTGAAGAGCAGGAAGATCAGGCCGAAGGTGGCGACGAGCTCGACGCTCGCCGAGGGGACGTTGAGCGGGACGAAATGGGTGTTGGGACTGGCCAGCAGGCCGACGAGCATGTAGATCGGGATGGCCGGCAAACCGATCAGCTTGCCCAGCCGCCCGAAGACGTAGGCGAGTACGAACAGCAGCCCGAGGGCGATGAGGTCTTGGCCCAGGTGCTCCATCGATCAGCTTCCGGGCGGCGCGCTCGCGGAGTCGGCCGGCGCCTTCGCCTTGAACTCACCGGTGCGGTAGAACTGGAAAGCCTTGGCGACCTTCTCTGGCGCGCCGGCGACGACCAGCGTGTCGCCGGGGAAGACCTTGAAATCCTCGTCGGGGGCCGGGTTCGCGGTCTCGGCGCGCACGATGGCGACGACCGTGACGCCCGGGAGGCCCCGTGTCGTCATGCTTCCGAGCGGCTGCCCGGCGATGTGGTCGTCGTAGTCGACGTGGAACCAGTCGATCGAGAGTCCTGGGATCTGGTCGAGGCCGGAGAGCGACTCGGTGATGCGCGTTCCGCCGAGCAGTTCGGCGAGCGTGTGGGCCTCGTCTTCATCGAGGCGGAGCGACACCTTGCGGCCGTCGCCGTCTTCCGCGTCGGCGAACGTGATGAGGTCGCTGTTGCCCGACCGGTGGGTGATCACGCCGACCTTGCCGCCGTCATCCGTGACGAAGGTGTGCAGCATCCCGACACCCGGGAGTTTGACGCGACGCACATCGACCATGAATGCATTTTAGTCGTGCTGCGTTGCGGCGGCCGGGCCGCGTGGGTCAGCGCAGGGTCTCCACGTCGGGGACCCGCAGGCGCACGGCGTCGGCGCCCGCGTCATCCGGCTGCTCCTGGCTGGCGCGCTCGGCAGCCACCCGCGCCAGGTAGTTGGCGGTCTCGGCGTCGATGCGTGCGGCATCCCATCCCAGCGCCTCACCCATCAGCTGCGCGGCGACCGGCGCGGCCGATACCCCGCGATCCCAGGCCTCGATCGAGATGCGGGTGCGGCGGGCGAGAACATCCTCGAGGTGCAGCGCGCCCTCGTGCGTGGCCGCGTAGACGACCTCGACGCGGATGTAGTCGTCGGCGCCCGGAAGCGGCTCGACCAGCTCGGGACGCTCGCGCAGGATGTCGAGCAGCTCGTCGGTCATGACCCCGTAGCGGTTCAGCAGGTGCTCGACGCGGACCTTGTGCACGCCGAACGCCTTGGCGATCTTGGAGCGCTTGTTCCAGGCCGCCTGATATCCCTCGGCGCCCAGCAGCCCGATGTCCTCGGTGACGCTCTCGCTGAACTTGCCGTCGAGTCCCCGCACGGCCTCGTCGATCGCGTCCTTGGCCATGATCCGGTAGGTGGTCCATTTGCCGCCCGCAACCACCACGAGGCCGGGCACCGAGTGCGCGACGATGTGCTCTCGGCTGAGCTTGCTGGTCTCGTCGCTCTCGCCCGCGAGCAGGGGCCGCAGGCCGGCGTAGACGCCCTCGACGTCGTCACGGGTGAGCGGCACCGCGAGCACCTCGTTGACCTTCGCGAGCAGGTAGTCGATGTCGGCGGCGGTCGCCGCGGGATGCGCCTTGTCGAGGTTCCAGTCGGTGTCGGTCGTGCCGATGAGCCAGTGCCGGCCCCACGGGATCACGAACAGCACGCTCTTCTCGGTGCGCAGCAGCAGCCCCATGCTCGACTGGAAACGGTCACGCGGCACCACCAGGTGCACGCCCTTCGAGGCCCGCACCTTGAATTGGCCACGCTCGCCGACCATCGACTGGGTGTCATCAGTCCACACCCCGGTGGCGTTGACTACCTGCTTGGCACGGATCTCGAATCTCTCGCCGGTCTCGAGGTCGTGCGCGTTCACGCCCACGACGCGCTCGCCCACCTTGATAAAGCCCTCGACTCGCACTCGGCTCGCAACGTGCGCGCCATAGAAGGACGCAGTTCTAGCAAGGCTCGACACGTAACGCGCGTCATCGACC